>JBJTOW010000023.1:0-3508 GCA_046074805.1 Planctomycetota bacterium
GACTCCAGACTCCAGACTCCCGACTACTTCAGAATAATGCGTTCGGGAACGCCCAGCTTGCGCAGCTCACCCAGTTGAGCATTCTTCGCCGCGTCGGATAGCGGGTTACCGGTGACATCGACGTACCAGAACGGAGCGAATCGCTTTTCGCCCGCCGCGTCTTTCTTGGCCATCTCGACCAAAACTCCCAATTCGGTCAGCTGATTGCGTTGCAGGAAGAGGAACTTGGATGGGCTGAGTCCGGCGAGCGGCGCGATGTCCGAGATACCGTTGCCCTCGAGTCCGATGGTGTCGAGATTCTTGAGTTCCGCGAGCGGCTTCAGGTCGGTGATCTGGTTGCCGCCAAGGTACAGCGACCAGAGCTTTTTCAGGTTCGCCAGAGGAGCGGCGCTTTTGATCTTGTTGTTGGTCAGGTAGAGCGACCGGAGGTTGGCCAAGCCAGCGAGCGGCGTCAGATCCTCGACCTCGTTGTTTTCCAACTGGAGGTACTGGAGATTGGTGAGCGCGGCGAGCGGCGACAGGTCCTTGACCTTGTTCCCCCGGAGCGAAAGCAATTGGATGTTTTTCAGATCCTTGAGCGGGGCGAGGTCAGCGATTTCGTTCAGGTCGAGTTCCACGGCGGCGATCGACCGGCACTTTTCCAGACCGGCTAGGCTGGCGACCTTCTTACCGTCGCGGCCGCGCCCCACGACTTGCGAGATGTTCGGCACATCCGTTTCGACGATCGGTTGGTCGTTGTTGCGTTTCTCGAAGACTTCCTTTCGCACGGCCGCTTCCAGATTCTTGTCCGGAAAGATGCTTTGAGCGGAAACGGACGCGTCGAAGCCGACGACAACCGACACGGCCGCCAACAATCCAACGCCGACCGGCTTGACGGCCGCGATTCCAACCGACGCGACGAGGCGTCGAGCGGTTCGGGCCCCAGCGGCCACAAAGCGGTTCCGAGACGAATCAGGGGTGCCGAAGCGGGAGCGGAACGTGAGCATGGCGAACTACCTCTTGGCGGGAAACACGACGACATGGTCGGAAGGAATGCTTAGGGTACTTTCCGCGCCCACGGCAAGCTAGCCCCGGCGCGTCCTCGCGGGCGATCCCCGCAAGCTTGGCGGCGCGCGGCTATCTCCGCGCGATGGCTCGATCTATAGTTGACGAAACCATTGCGAGCCGTGGGAGGCATATTCGATGCCGTCAGTACTTGTAACCGCGTTTGAGCCATACGACCGATGGGAGGCGAACTCCAGTTGGTTGACGCTCATCGAATTAACTCGGAACATGCCGACCGAGCCGCGGTTGGTGACGCGGCGCTACCCGGTCGACTTCATGGCGGCGCGGCAGCGGCTTGAAAAAGACTTAGAGGGGGACTTCGATTTTGCGTTGCACTTGGGGCAAGCGCCGGGAAGCGGCAACATTCGGCTAGAATCGATCGCCTTGAATCTCGGGTCGTCGCTCCAAGACGATCCCGACCAGCCAAAAGTGTTAGTTCCCGACGGGCCGCTCGCCTATCGAAGCCCGATGCCGTTATCAACATGGGCGGGTCAACTGCGAGCGTTGGGCATCCCGACCCGCGTTTCGTTCCACGCGGGCACCTACCTCTGTAACGCCTTGCTGTATTTCTCGCTCCATTTGGCTCGGCAACGGGGACTGCGGACCCAGGCCGCCTTCATCCACCTGCCGCTTGACCCATCCCAAATCGCGGGCGAACGCGTCGAAAGCCCCACCCTGCCCGCCACGGTCTGCGCGACCGCCTTGCAGCACATCCTGGCCGACCTCGCCCATCGCGTGTAGTCGGACTTCCAGTCCGTCGCCATCCCCGTACGACGGACTTCCAGTCCGTCGCCATCGTCCTGCCCGAGCGCCGCGACCACCTCAACCTACCAGCGCGCCCCTGTTCCGCGAGCTTTACTCGGCGGATAGAACAAGCGGCCGGCGGCGAGTTGACGCTGCGTTGTCCCGTTTCCCGGAAGAAGGATGAGCGACCATGACTGTACGGATGACTGTGGCCGCGCTGTGCGCGACGGCCTTGCTAGCGGTGTTGGCCGTACGCGCGAGCGGCCCGGTGTTTGGCCAAGCGCCGGTGCCCGAGAAGTTCCGCGTCTATTTGGGCACCTACACCGAAAATGGCAGCAAAGGCATTTATCAGTGCGAACTGCGGATGAAGGACGGTTCGCTGACGCCCGTTGAATTGGTTGCGGAAACGGAAAGTCCGTCGTTTCTGGCGATCCATCCCGACAAGAAACATCTGTACGCCGTGAATGAAGGCAAGGCGACGGTCAGCGCGTTTTCCATCGACGCGGCTTCCGGCAAGCTGACGCTGCTCAATTCACAGCCATCGCAGGGCGGAGCCCCCTGCCATCTGACGGTGGATCGGTCGGGCCGCAATGTCCTGGCCGCGAACTACTCGGGAGGCAGCTGCCTGTGCTTGCCCATCGAAGCCGATGGAAAACTTGGCAAAGCGAGTTCCTTTCAACAGCATGTGGCCAAGCGGACGAACGGCCATGCCATCCATGTCGATCAAGCGAACCGCTTCGCCTTCTGCTGCGATCTGGGTCAGGACAAAGTCATCATCTATCGTTTTGACGCCGAAAAAGGTTCGCTCACGCCCCACGGCGCGTTCTCGACGCCCCAAGGAGCTGGTCCCCGCCATTTCGCCTGGCACCCAGACGGCAAGACGGCCTACGTCAACGGTGAATCCGATCTGACGATCATCGCCTGCGCCTACGATGCGGCCAAAGGCGAACTGACTCAGACGCAAGTCCTGTCCACGCTGCCGGCCGACGTGATGAAAAAGGGAGGCAGCACGGCGGAAACCGTGGTTCATCCTTCGGGCAAATTCGTCTATGTGTCCAACCGCGATCCGTATAACTCGATCGCCATTTTCTCCATCAATCCCCAGACCCGGGAACTGAAGTCCGTCGGCCATCAAGCGGCCGGCGTGAAGACGCCGCGCAACTTCGCCATCGAGCCAACCGGTCAGTTCATGCTGGTCGCGAACCAATCGGGCGACAACGTGCTGGTATTCGAGATCGACCAAGCGACCGGCGCCTTGCGGCCGACCGGCGGTTCAACCAAAGTCCCGCGGCCTGTCTGCGTCCGCTTCATGGACGTCAAGTAATCCCGCCCGCCACTCGTTTGGGCCATGCCTTTGTCAACTCTTCAATCTCGGGTTGCGACGGACTTTCGAGTCTGTCGCAACGCTGTCCGAGCGAACGATTTGGAAGTTTGTTTTGCCGATAGTCTTCCCCTTGCCAGTTGGCGTCTTGCCGCTTCAATACGCCGACAAATCGGCACTTGGCGGATGAGTGCTTCTCGGTTTTAAGATTCCAGTCTTCGAGGTGCGGCTATGGGCGAATGGGTTGAGGAAGGGGCGAAGGCTCCGGCGTTCACGTTGGTGGCCGATGATGGTTCAAAAGTCAAGCTGTCGGACCTGAATGGTTCGCCAGTCGTGCTGTACTTCTACCCCAAGGACGACACGCCGGGATGCACGAAGGAGGCCTGCGCCTTCCGCGAC
>JBJTOW010000024.1:0-8045 GCA_046074805.1 Planctomycetota bacterium
GGCTTTTCGTCCGCCGATTTCACTTCGGCCGGCTTCACTTCGGCCGGTTTCACTTCGGCCGGCTTCACTTCGGCCGGCTTCACTTCGGCCGGCTTCGCTTCAGCCGGCTTGACTTCGGTCGGCTTGACTTCGGTCGGCTTAGCTTCGGCCGGCTTAGCTTCGGCCGGCTTCGCTTCAGCCGGCTTGGCTTCGGCCGACTTGGCTTCGGCGGGAGGCAATGGCGCCAGATTCCAATTCATCGACAACCATTCGCCGACTGGCTGGCAGTCCTTTGCGACCAGTTGACCGCCCGCCGCCCACCGTCCGGGCAGAGCGAAATCGGCAGGGAACCGCTTCTTCAGCATCGCATCAAATTTTTTCGCCATGAAACGCTTCACGGCGACCTCTCTTAGCGATTCACGCAGGCGTCCTGGTACCGGGACATACTCGGCGTTCAGTGTCTGCTCCTGGCGGACAAACTCAGCCTTACCGTTCGCCTCCTCGAACTTGTAGGTCGCGATAAACCGCAGGGCTCGCCGGACATCTGGTCGTTGCACCTGCTCTCCCTGAGCGAAATCGAAGCAAGTCACAGTAATGCGCATTTGGTTGTCGCGGAACGCGATTTCGATCGGACTCAACCGGGTAAAGGTGAAGCCCCATCGCGTGCTCGTCTCCGTCACCCGCAACTCTTCGGGCACTTCCCGACCATTGTCCTTGTACAGTTTTTCCAGTTCGACATCCGTTAAGCGATAACCGCCCAACGCGGACTCGCCCATGTTCCGCACGTACGACTCATGCACGCGGACCGCCAGGTCGCCACCATCTTTCGCCGCTGGCGGGTCTGTCGCGGCTGCTAGCTGTGATGGATTTCGTTGCAACGAGCGTCCCAGTAGATGTTCAGCCGTGGTCTGGAAGCGCAATGACTGGGGAAAACCATCCCGCCGCAATAATGGTTTACGCACCTTGTTCTGATACGATCCGTTAGCGTTGGCCAGCAGACTCGCGGCGCGATCATCCATCCGCGACTCGATCCGCCGCTCGGCCGATGCCGAAGCGATAGCTTCGGCCTGCCCTTGGCTCTGTTGGGCCTTCTTCCACGCAATGCGTTCGACAAGACAGCATCGGGCGTCAATGTCGTTCAGAGAATTGTCTGTCGTGCAAGCCGCAACCGTCGCTCCGCCCCGTAAACCCAAATCATCCAATTCGATCGACTTGCGGGCCATGACGGCCGTCGTTGAGGTGGAATACAACGTCACCTTTCCGCGATATCCAGTGCTGGAAGACAACGCTTGGCCGTCGAGCCGCAGTTCGAACCGTCCACGATCGTCGCTCGGCAACAAGCCCAAAGTCACCCGCCCGCGTAATCGGGCGTCGCCGAAAACGCTCACTCCAAGGATCGAGTCCGTTACGGCCGACGTTTCATCCACATCCTGATCCACGCCCACCGCGATCAACTTTTGAGTAGCGCGTACGAATAAATTCTCGCGATTGAAGCGGCTGTCCACCTCCTCGACCAGCTTTGGGGCCTGTTTAAGCCGACGCAACTGCGCGATACGAGTCCCGATTTCGGACGACTCGTACGGCGCTTCGCCCGATTGGAATAATTCCAACCGCCGCCGAGATTCGTCTTGTAGCCGCCCTACTGCGTCCGCCGGATTTTCGCCCGCCACTGCCTGTTGGAGCTCGGCGAATTCCTCATATGCCCGACGCAAGGCGAGTACGGGTGAGAACTCCATGCCGGCTTTATCGCTGAATAGGCGTGCGCGAATCGCTTTGTCCGACGACGGGTCGAAAGCCGTCGACTTCGCCGCCGCGTCAATTAGCTCCGTCTGGACGAACCGCTTCCACCCATCCCTCACAGCGGCCGGATCAGCGGCGATTCGATGCAAGAAACCGTTAAGACGATCACGTAGCGTCCGACGGGCTTGCTCGACCTCGGCCGTTTCGATCCCTCGGTAGGGTTCCCGATCAGGCCGCGGCGCGATCTCCACGGCCGGGGCCTGTTTCGCTCGCGCGGCACTATCTTGCGTTTGCTCCGCCGCCCCGCCCTCTTGAGCCACTTCCTCGGCGTTCGCTCCGGAGTTAGCGCCGTCCGCCTCGACTTTCTCGCCCGCCGTCTCCGGAGTTTGTCCGGACGCGGCCTGCTGAGCAGCGTTTTCTCTTCCCCATCCCGCCTTCGGATTCACAATCGAAATCAGCCCGCAACCCAAAGCCGCCGACAACAGCACACCAACGACCGCAAACCACCGACGCGCGCTCATACTACTTCCCCCCGCCTTCCGTTGCCTGATCCGCGAGTGCCACCACGCCCCTCCTTGCGATACGTCCGAACCATCCTGAGGAACTGGTCAGGACCGCAGCCAGAAAAGCTCCAACTCCCGTGCATCTTCTTCATACGTCCCAATTTGTGCAACCCGAATTTTTAACCCAATCACTTTTTTTCATACAAAACCGCCCTACCTACGACCAACGTGGAATGGGCCCCCCTCTACGCTCTTCTAGTCCCTCCGCTCCTCGATCAGGCTTGCCGGCTCGATACCTTCCACCTAACCACACGCCCAAACTACCCAATCACCCCATTTACCCATTGTCGGCGGCGTTTGTAGACTGCTCGCGATAGTGGATGTCGCTGTTTCCGACAACTTCCGATGTCGCAGCTGGGAGATTCGCCATGTTTGATTTGCAATGCCGCCGACTCGCCTCTCGCCGTGTCATTTTGGTCGGCTTTGGGTTGTGCATACTGGCGCTGTGGGCCCATGGGATCGATAGATCGTGTGTTCGCGAACTGATGGCCCAAACCGAGCCGACACCGGTAGCTGGAAAGCCAGCCAGTGGTTTTCAGGCCGTTGGATTCCCGACCATCGCCGAGCCGGGCGTCGTTGCGTCCACCGCCACCGCTCCGGCGGCGATTACCTGGCGAGAGAGCTACGGCGAGGGCTGGAGAGCGGCGGAGCACGAGCGTCGGTTGCTTCTGCTACAACTTTGGACGCCGTCGGACCGCAAGGCGGCCGAGGTGTGGCGGCGGGAAACAACCAACACCACAGCGCTGCGAGAACGCCTGGAAGGCTACGTTCTGGCCCATTGCGACGCCTCACAGTCAGCCACCGTCGCCGACGCAAACGCGATCGGAAGGCACCCGGCATTCGCGGAGTTACGTGGCCGCTCGGGACTCGCCATCGTCGATCTTCAGTCCACTGGGCGCTCCAGTTACGGTCGCGTGATCAGTTTGGTGCCTGCGGTGGGCACTGGGGACGCGACACGTTTCCCGTCGGTGGCGTCCGTCCAGGTTCTGTTGGACTTACCGGTCGGCAGTTTGACTCAACGTACGCTGATCTACGCGGTGAGATTACATCCGGAGCGCCCGCGCAGCACGAATGGGCTTAGCAATCCGCTCTTAATGGAGGAAGCGGAGAAACATTCAAGCTATCAGGCGTCAATTGGCGTCCAAGGCCATCACGCCTGGGACCGTCGATTTCACGCCATTAACGCTCGATTGCCGTCAGGCGCGATAGCCCAGGAGGTATGCGCGGAAAGTTGGCCTGGACAAGACTTATTCGCGGCGGCGATCGAATGCGTTCATAGTTGGCGGCAGTCGTCGGGCCATTGGTCAGCCGTATCGGGCCATCAAACTTTTTTTGGCTATGACATGAAACGCGGCTCGAACGGCGTCTGGTATGCGACGGGCATTTTTGGTCGGGTTCGCGGTCTGTGACGGCTCGACCGATCCATCGCGATCCCCAAACAAATTTTGGAAGGGCGGCTTGGCTGTTTTAATCGGCGTAATCGTCACCTCGCGCGCCGAGACGGCAAGATTGACGGTATTTCGCCTCAAGGCGGCATGGGCGGGCGGTTCGGGCCGCTGCGGCGAGTGCTACGTTTTCCGCAGGAAGCGAGAGTGGATCGAACGATTCCACTTTGGCCCTAGGAAGCCGCATGAAGCGTATCCCGAACCTCCCCAACACCGCCCCGCGACCGGGCCCCAGTTCCGGCCGATTCGCGCGCGAAAAAAACGCGTCGACGAGCGTGGCTGCGCGAACGGCCAGTGGCTGGATCGCGCGTTGGGCGATGGTTCTGGCTTTCGCGATACTGGCCGTTGCTAATCCGGGGTGTGCGCGGTTTCGCTTGCCCGCGATCGATCCTTCGGGCGAGCGGATTTTTCTGCCCAGTCCAGCGTCGACTTCCTTGGCTAACTGCGCGCCGAAGCCGGCGTTTGTTGCGCCACCCAAGCCGGCTCCTTGTCCCGCATCCGAGTTGGGTGCGACATCGCCTGTCGCAGCGGCTCCGCGACCTGCCTGCGCCGACCCTCAATCGGCGAAGGGGCCTCTGACGCCCGCATTGCCGGCAGGCAACTGTCAACTGAAACTGGTTCCGGCCAAAGTGGTCGCGCCCGTGGGCACAGACGTGGTTCTACTCGCCGGTTATTGCGGGTCCGATGGCCGTTTCATCATGCGTCAGCCTGTCGAGTGGATGATGGCGCCGGACAGCGTTGGCATGATTGTCGAGGTTGGGGATGTTGGCGCCGACTCCGTGCAACGGTGGTTCCAGGAAACGCCGCGGAAAATGACTGGCGATTTCGCGGTCGGTTACACCTCCCATGAATCGCAGGTAATCACCCGCGGCACTCCGTCTCCCAGCGATGATGTGCGGGTGGCGAAAGGCCAGACTTGGATTAGCGTGACATCGCCGACAGAGGGCACCAGCCACGTCACGTGTTGGGCTCCACAGGCGAAAGGCTGGGACCGACGCAAGCAAACGGCCACGATTCATTGGTTGGACGCCAAGTGGGATTTTCCGGCCCCGGTAGTGGCACGGGCGGGCGAGTCGGCGTTGATCTCGACGACGGTAGCCCGCGCGACCGATGCTTCGCCGCATTCAGCTTGGCTGGTCCGTTACACGATCGAGGGCCTCGATGCTCGCTTCGCCAACAACGACACTCAGATGGAAGTGCCGACCGACGGCGAGGGCAAAGCGACAGCGGAGCTGCTACCACCGGCCAGTGGTGGCGGCACGGCGCGGGTGAACATCGAAGTCATTCGTACCGCGAACGGAAACTCACCGCGGATGAGCGTTGGGACAGGTTCGACCACCGTTACCTGGGCGGCTCCAGGACTTTCCATCCAGGTGCTTGGGCCGGAATCGCTGGCGCTCAACGCGGCGGGCGTGTTTAGGATCGTCGTGACCAATCAAGGCGAACTGCCGACACGCGACGTGGTCGTGAGCGACGCGCCTCCGCCCAGCTTGAAATACGTTTCGAGCAATCCGGCTGGCCAATGGTTCGGCGACCACCTGGAATGGCGGTTGGGCGATCTGCCGCCGCGAAGCCAGCGGGTGCTTGACGCGACCTATCAAGCGATTCGTCCGGGCGACATTCGTTTCTGCGCTCGGGCCCGGTCAGCGGACGGCTTGGCGGCGGAGAACTGCTTGGACCGCGCACGGATTTTCGCGCCCGCCTTGCTGCTCACCATGACTGGCCCGCAAACGGTTCCTGTCGGCGGCGAAGCGCAGTTTCGCATTGAATTGACGAACCAAGCGTCCGTCGCACTGACGAACGTCCGGCTTGTCGATCGGTTCGACGAGGGACTGGCGCACACCCAGGGCGAACGTAGTCCGTTGCAATGGAACATTGGCTCGATGGCTCCGGGCGAAACCAAACGGGTCGCTTTGACGTTTCTCGCGCGGTTACCGGGGCGACTGTGCCATGTGGTCGACGCGGTCGCCGATGGCGGGTATTCGGCCAGCGCTCAAGGGTGCGTCGTCGCCACCGCGCCAGCGCCGGGGATGGCTCCGCCGGGTGGAGCTGGTACGCTTGGCGCTGGTCCGCTGCGGGTGCAATTGGCGGGAGCCACTCGGCAACAAGCGGGCCAGAGCGTGGACTACACGATTACGGTCTACAACGCCAGCGCGGCGGCGTTGTCCAATGTGCGAGTCATTTACCAGCACGGGCCATCGCTCAAGCCCGACGAGGCCACGGCCGGCTTCCAAGCTTCGCGGGGTCAGTTAATCTGGGATCTGCCACAGCTGGCGCGCGACGAACGCCGCAGCTATGTGGTCCGCGTTTCATGCCTCCAACCCGATCCGGCAGCCCTCAATCGCGTCACCGTGGCCGCCGACCAAGCGGCGCCGCAAACCGCCGAGCTGTCGACGGAAATCACGCCTGGTCCAGTTTCGTCCGCGTCACCGGCAACGCCTTCAGCTCCGGCCGCTCCCGCCTTTCCGGGCGCGCCATCCTCGCCACCGTCGACTTCCAACATTCCCCGAGGCGACAACATCTCGCCACCTTCGGACATGCGACCAACGGACGGACTACCCGCCGATCCGCCACCCGCGGCGCAGCCCGGCACGATCAATACCTTGAGCCTCAATGTCGCTGAGTTAGCGGATCCGGTGTCTGTCGGGCAAACGATCACCTACATCATTCGCATTCAGAACGACCGCGACATACCCGATCAAAACGTCGCGCTATCTTTGGAGTTTCCCCCAGGTATCGACTTCACCAAAGCCAAGATCACAGGCTTTCGCCCCCGCGGTCTCGGCCCAGACGCGCGCACCGTGGAAATGGAGCCAGTCGCCGAACTCCGTCCGCGCGAGGCGCTGCGACCGTGTCGTGTCGAGTTGCCCGCGACACAAGCCGGCAAACTGCAGTTCCGCGTGTTTCTGCGCAGCGCGCTGCAACCCAATCCAATCTCTGTCATTGAAGAGACAACGGTGACAGCTCCATGAGCTCGCCGGAACACAGCGACCCGCCCCAAGTGTTCACCGGCCGATTTGTCCTGTTGCGCCACGTTCTGCCGGCGCATAGCCCAAGGTCGTCCCACTGGGATCTACTCCTAGAGTTCGGCGCCGTGCTTTGCGCCTGGGAACTCCCCTGTCCTCTCACCGCCACCCACGACGAAGACTCGCGAGCCGCCGGTCCCATGCGAAGATTGGCGGATCATCGCGTATCGTACCTCGACTACGAAGGGCCTATCTCAGGCGATCGCGGCCACGTCACACGCGTCGCGACTGGCTTCCACCGCACGTACATCGACGGCCTGCGAACGAATGCACCGTCCCAAGCTGGTTGGATCATTGAGTTGACCGGGGTCGCTTCGAACCTGCATACCGACGGCACAACGTCGCCCCTACCGGGCCAATTCGCGGGACGATTATCCATCGAGCCTTCGGCAACCATCGCTGACAAAGAGGTCGAATGGAACTGGCAATGGCACCCGGTGTCCTTCGCGTAACAAGCGTTGTGACGAACGGAAGGTCCGTCGAATTTGACACTCGCCGACGGCGTTACTCGGTACGTCCTTCCAGCACCAAAAGGCCCTGCGCCAGCGTGACGGATTCCAAACGCACGCGACGGTTGCCCCATGACTCGGAACGCTCGGGCAAGGTCACTAGCGCGACAGGCTCGCGGCCGGCTTGGGTCCAGCGGAGCGGAACGTTCGCGCGCCGAGCGGCGTCGGCCGCCATTTCCACCCAGGTCGAAGGCGGCGCCGGGGCTCGCCCCAAACGCACGGCGATGACTCGGACCGACACCAAGTTCGGTTCGTCCCCTACGGTCATCGCCAGTTCCAACGATACGATGGAATCGATTTGTCCCGCTCGATAGCGTCCTCCCAACTCCAGTCGTCCGTCGGTCAGCGCGACGCGCGGGTCGGAAAAACCACTGGGAAGGGCTGTGGGAAAAGCCTGTGGTAAGCGGCCAGCCAGCCAACTGTTGATCTGGTCCTCTGTCAATTCCAATCGCCAGCCGCCCGGTCGGCGGGCGGCATTTCGCGTCGCCAACACGCGTCGCTCAAACTCGTCGCCTTCGGCCCCCGGCCGTTTCGTGTCGGCCATGATCGCTTTGGCGTAAAACGGCGGAGGCTGCCGGCTCAACCACCAAAGCCACGCTACGACGCTGGCGAACAACAGCAGAGCCGCAGTGGCGATCGCGGCGAGCCACCGCCACCTCTGGCGACGCTCCGAGGACCGCGTGGAACCGCGCGAGCTGGACATAATTGTGAAAAATGCATGCCTCACAAACGGAAAGCTCAGCCAAGTCTGGACCCTACACCACAATAAGGGTGGGGTGTGAC
>JBJTOW010000025.1:0-6803 GCA_046074805.1 Planctomycetota bacterium
ATCGACATTCATTCGCATTCGGATCTTTTGCTGTTCGAAGACGGGGCGGCGGCGAGCAAGGTGCGGCAAGGAGTGACCACAGAGATTCTGGGGGAAGGCGGATCGGCTGGGCCATCCCAAGGCAAGCGGCCGCCAGCATCCGCCGTTTCCCGGGGCGAGGCGGTTACATGGACGACGCTGGGCGGTTATCTCGACGCGGTCGAACGCTCGGGCATCGCGGTGAATGTGGCGTCATACGTGGGACTCGACTCCGTTTGGCGGTGCGTCATGGGCGAATCGCACCGACGCCCGACGGCCGCCGAGTTCGACGCGATGAAGCGGTTGATCGACGAGTCGATGCGGGAAGGCGCGCTGGGACTCTCCACCATGCTCGCCATGCCGCCAGGTTCGCTCGCCACGACCGATGATTTGGTCGAGATGGCGCGTGTCGCCGCGCGCAAGGGCGGCATCTATTCCACGCACAACCGCAACGAGGGCGGTGGCGTGTTTGACGCGGTCCGCGAAGCGATCGAGATCGGCGAACGGGCTGGCATTCGGGTCGACATCATTCACCTCAAGATCGCTGACCAGCAGTATTGGGGACGCATGGACGAGTTGGCGGGACTTATCCGCCAAGCCCGAGAACGCGGCATCGACGTGCAAGCGAACGTCTATCCATACACGCGTGGCAACAACGACCTGGCGAGCATCATCCCGCCCTGGGCTCATGAAGGCGGCAAAGAAAAGCTGCTCGCCAACCTCCGCGACCCGGCGCTCCGCGAGCGGTTGAAACGCGACATCCGCCAGGGACTGCCCGGCTGGTACAACCACTTCACGGCGATCGGCGGCGACTGGTCGCGAATGTTGGTAAGCGGCCGCGGCACCTACCAGGGACTGACGATGGATCGAGTGCTCAGTCTCCGGACGGCGGGCCGCGAAGGGCGGATCGACGATCTGGACGAACTGTTCGCGTTGCTGGTCGATCAGGGCGGCTCGGTGCCGACAGTCTATGCCCACCATACGGAAGAAGACATGCGAAAGGCGATGGCCCAGCCCTGGTGCTCTATCGGATCGGATGGATCGGCGTTGGCGATCGACGGACCGCTGCGCCGCGGCAATCCGCATCCCCGCAGCTTTGGCACATTCCCGCGGATGTTGGGAGTGTATGCCCGTCGCGAGAAGGTCGTGAGCTTGGAAGAGGCGGTCCGCAAGATGACCTCGCTGAATGCCAACAAAGTCAACATCGTCGACCGCGGCGTCATCGCCGTCGGCCGGTTCGCCGACCTTGTGGTGTTCGACGCCGATTCGGTCATGGACCGCGCGACCTACAACGAACCGTTTCAATATCCCGAGGGCATTACCCACGTCGTCGTGAACGGCCAGGTGGTGCTGGACGACGGCCATCCGACGATGGCGCGTCCTGGCCGCGCGTTGCGGGGCGCGGGCGCCAATTGACGCCGCCCCTAGCAACTGTTAAGACTCGCCCGCCCCGCAGCCCAATCGCGCGTCGCCCACGCTGTGGGCAACCGTGTCATGGACGCGGTACGGCGAGGACGGAGAGGCTAAGGGTCATCACAGGAGGATGTGGCGATGGTGCGTTACGCGGCGAGTTTCGCGGCGATGGCGTTGGTGTTTGGTTTGGTGTTTTTTCCAGGAGTGACAGGCGTGAGCCAAGAGACGAAGGAAGTTCCGTTTCCAACGCTGCCGAAGGGCGCGGGCAAAATCGACGCGACCGCGCCGAAGACCTTCACGACGACCGCTTCCGGATTGCAGTACCGGGTGCTGCGGGCGGGCGCTGGACGCAAGCCGGCCGCCACTCAGCAGGTTAAGGTCCACTACCACGGTTGGCTCGACAACGGCAAAGTCTTCGACAGCTCGTACAACCGTGGCGAGACGATCGAATTCGGCCTGAATCAGGTGATCAAGGGCTGGACCGAAGGGATGCAGTTGGTTGGCGAAGGCGGCATGATCGAGCTGACGATTCCCGCGAAGTTGGGCTACGGCGACCGCGGCGCGGGCAATGTCATTCCGGGCGGCGCGACGTTGCATTTCCTCGTCGAATTGCTCGGCGTCAATTAAGGCGCCGCCGCGATCACCAGACTCCGATCACGATGTGCAGATCGTGAACGATCTCATCCGGGGTGGCCCCGAATGGCGTGGCGACAGGCTGTTCGGCTAAGGCGAGATAACCCCGGCGGCAGTTGAATGGTTGGGTGCCGAGCACCTTCTGTTGATAGGCGTTCAGGGGCGAAGTGGCGAAATTTCCAGTTTGGAATTGCTGCCATTGCCACATCATCCAGCGGTTCCGCTGCGGAATATCCCAGCCGCCCGTCACTGGCGGCCGCGGCGGGATCGCGGCAAGCCATTCACGGCTGATGTCTTTCCAATCTTGCGCTTCAAGTTTGGCTTCTTCGCCCGACTCCAGCCCCTTGGCGAAGTAATGCCGGCCCTGTTCGTCGCAGATCGCCAGGGCGTGAAGCCCAACGCCTAATTCGTTGCGGACGCGGCAGGCTCCCGAGCCGTCGGCGGCCATCTGGATTCGCACCCCAATCGTCGAAGCTTGCGGGGCGACAACAAGCCACTGTGTCATCGTTCTCGGCGATACATAACCGGACGTGTAGGCCTGGCGGTCCGCCCAGACGACTTCCCGGAGCGACTGCTGCCGCTCGTCGTTGAATCGGCTGTTGCGACGCTCAATAGGGTGAACCAACGACTCGACGGGAAATTGTATGCCGCCCCGCGGCGACATACCCGCGAAATAAGTTTGCCGCGACAAGGAACTGGTGACTTCCGCGAGTTGATCGACATGCGTCACCGACAAGACACGCATTCGCACCCCTAAGCCGTCGGCTAAAACCGCGTAACCAAGAAGACCGCTGGTGGCGATGAACGCGGCGGCGGGAACCGTCACGAACATCCAGTGAAGCCGACGGCGAGCCCGCAACACATAGTAGTTCACGGGCCCGAGCAGGATCGCGAACGCGGTGATCAAACAGAGGAACAGCACGATCGGCGGACGTCCCACACCGGGAATCACAAAGCTTCCGAAATCGGGATTCTCCGAAAGCCGCGAAAGGCCCAGTCGCTGGAGTGGCCGAAAACGCGATTCGCCCACGAAGTTAAACAATTGCCCCCACGACGACGGTTTCGCCTCCCAGGGGTCCAGCGTATCAAGGGCCACAACCAGCCCCAGCCCCAAGTCGCGTATGCGAGCGTTAAACAATGGTCCTTCGGACTTCGATATCGGCTGTGGCATCTTCGACGACTCGTCGTTCCACTGCGGAGACGACTTTTTGAACTCGCCCAGCTCATAGCCCTCTTGATCTTGATACAAGGGGATGAAATTCGGCTGCCGCTGCCGATTCAGCTCGCGCCATTCCGAAGAATACGTCCAGCTCGAAGACGTGTCCGGGACGGGTGGGGAATTGCCGGATGAGGCCGACGCGTCTTGGGCCTCGGCGGCCTTCGGCGGAGCACCCGCTTTCGACGTCGATGCAACGTGACCGCGAGTCAATTTGAGAGTCGCTTCCAGGGAGCGTTGGCCAACAAATCGTTCGCCCACTCCATGCACACATAAGACACCGCCGGCGCTTACCCAAGTCCTGAGCGCCGCGAATTGGTCCGTCGCCGTTTGAGCCAAGTCCCGTAGATCGGTCCACGGTATGAAGATGACATCGTAGTTCGATAAATGCAGCCACGACTTCGGGAGCTCCGCCGGTGATACGAGGCCCACGTTTTCGAGATTGCCGAGGCTGAGCAACGTATCCGCGTCGTTGATCGATGTCGGAGTTGTCTGGCTTGCGGCCAAAGTCGCCAGCGACGTTCCAGTCCTGTTGTTGTTGGGCTTACCGGGGCCAGCGTTGTTCGTGTTGTTGGCGTCGAGGCCCAAATTGGCCCCGCCGATACCGCTCAGTCGAGCGGTCAAGGGCAAGAAGCGGGGTAACACCGCGGGCACGGGCTCCTTCAACGACAAGAGGCTGTTGATCATCGCTTGCCGCTGATCAACGGCTGGCGCGTCGCGATCGATAAATAGTAAGGATGGGAACAGCTCCGTGAACGGTAACTGATTGGGATAGGACGTCGACAAGGGGCCACTCAGCTCGGGAATCGCCCGACCATCCTCCGAGCACCGCACGATCGCTTGCTGCCAAGAACTGGCTTTGCCTAGCGTGATCGGGATGGTCGCGGTAACACGAGTGGCTCCACTGGGCAAGACGATCTCTCGTGAAAACAGATCGGAAGCCCTGCCCCGTTGCAGTTCCAATTCGAATTGGATGCGGCGATCATTTGGCGATGCCGCGCCGGAAAGCGTCTCTAGCAGCACTTCGATCGGGAGGTATCCGGCCCCATAGGCGCCACTGCCGGAGATTTCCCAACGCAAGCCAGCTCGCTTCGAGTCGCGGGACTGCGACCATACATTGTCCGCGAAACAACTCTCCGTCCCGCCCCAGCCCCCCGCCACGACAACGGCCGCGATCATCGTCCACTTGGCCCAAGCGGCCATCGCACGGCCCCACTCCAGTCGCGTTCGTTGTTGTCTGGAGAACTTCACAGCAAGACTCGCCGGAATAGAGAGGCGGAACAAGTGAACAAGACGAGACGCGGTTTCCGTCGTCGCCGCTGGCCATGTGTCGCAACGTTGGAGTCGACACGCTCAGTTCTCGGGCTCCAACGGTTCGACCCACTGGGGCGGCGGACGATGTTGAGCGAACGGCGACATTTCGCCCGCCACGGGACGTTTGGCCGCGACGAGTTCGAACACGCCACCCAACAATGCGGCCGCCACGAAGAACAACACATGGACGAAAAAGATGCACAGCAAAGCGGCCGCTGCGAAGGCCAAACCCAAGGCCCAACCTTGGCCTCGCACGGCTTGGGATACGACGGCGAAAAACAATGCGAAACCAGTCATCGCCAGCAACAGCGACCTCAGGGAAAATCGCGAGGTGACCATTACCAGCCCATCACCATGTTCGACTCGATCACCTTGCGCGACCGATCCAGATCATCCCCGGTGGCCTGCATGTAAAGGCGAATCGCATGCACCTTGTCGCCCGCCGCCTTTGATAGGCAATCCCGCGCGATGTCGCACGGACTGTGGCGGGTCGATAGTCCCAGCACACCTTTGGAAATGACCCAAGTGTCCCGCGGACGCTTCGTCAACCGAATGACGCGATCGCCTGGATAAGCGTCGGCGACGACGCCGTTGGCCATCGATTCGTTCTCTGCCCACGTAATAATGATGTGGGAATCCGTCTCGACCTCGTACAACGGCATGCTCGCAGTCTCCACGTCCGGCCGCGTTCCCGTTTCCCAGGCAGCCACCGCTGGATCCTACCCCATGCCAGCCACGGGGAAAAGCCACGCCCCATTTCGCGCGACAATCACGGCGACGGACTGGGAAGTCCGTCGTACCCAGGAAGAGGAAGACGAAAAAATCGCTAGCCGACGCCGTGCCGGGAACCGCTCGAATTGGGTCACCCCCTTCGGCTCGGGAATTGGCTGCGAACTCGGCACAGCGCCAACGCCGTGGCCGCCCCTGCCAAATCCGCGCACCAATCGTAGATGTCGGCCGTGCGCCGCGGCACAAAGGTTTGTAACCACTCGTCCAAGGTGGCGTAAACCGCGATCAACGCGAAGATGGCGAAAACCAGCCAAAAACTCTGGCGGAACATCAAGCGGCCGGTCGCGTACAACAACGCGGCCAAAATCGCATAAGCGACGAAATGCCCCACTTTGTCCGCGTGCTCGATCCGCCGCGCCGCTCGCAATGGCACGTGCGTCGCCGCCAGCAACGCCAACCAATAGAAGACGAGCAACGCCAGCCACCAACCAACTCGGCGACGTGTCCGGAACGGTTCGGCACCCGAGTTCACTGCTTCCGAGTTCACTGCACCCGAGTTCACTGCGCCCAAATTCGCCGCGCCGGAGTTCGCTGCGCCGGAGTTCGCTGCGGGCGACGGTGGCGACACGTCGGTGGGCATGGGCAGAGCCGCTCGGCTACAAGGTATTTGTTCAGTTCGATCACTCGGGCCAAGTCCATCGCGGCTCGGCTTCCACAACGACCCGTTGTTTGAGCGCCGGTTCGATGAATTCCAGCCGCCTCGCATGGAGCGCGATCCAGCGGGCGCGTTCATCGGGAGTGTCGGGCCCGAAGGCGGTCGTCGAACCGTACAGCGAGTCGCCGAGGATGGGATGGCCGCGACTAGCCGTCTGCAAGCGAATCTGATGAGTGCGACCGGTTTCCAGTTTGATTTCCAGGAGCGTCGAGCGCGTCAAACGCCGCGCCACTTGGTACCGCAGCACGGCCTGTTGGGCTCCAGGAGAATCCGCCGGAGCGATCTCCGAGCGGGCTTCGCCCTCGACCTTCCGCATCCAATCGATCCACTCGCCGCTGTTCGGCTCAACGTGGCCCTCCACGATCGCCCAGTACCGCTTATCGATCTCGCGGTGCTCGAACTGCAAACTGAGTTTCCGCGCGGCGTTGATCCGCCGCGCAAGCACCAACACTCCGGAAGCGGGGCGATCGAGACGGTGGAGAACGGCCAAGTACGGGGCGTGTGGAGTGCCGGCTTGAGCGGCCAAGTGCCGTTTTACACGTACTTCCAGGCTATCGATTCCCGGCGGGGCTTGGGTCAACAGTCCCGACGGTTTGTTCACAACCAGGCACGCGTCGCCATCCCATAACAGCTCAAAACCCAGCTCCAGGTCCATACTGTCGTTTGTCCCGCTGGCCACCTCGCCGGCCTAAGCATGACGCCGAAGGGCGGGCCGCGGTCCTATGCGAACCGCGGCCGCCACCGGCCCGTGTCGTTGTTAGACCT
>JBJTOW010000026.1:0-4613 GCA_046074805.1 Planctomycetota bacterium
GCCTCCAGCGCGTACCTCATCGATTCGATGATCTCCGCGTCATCGTCCACCAACAACACGCGTTTGGGACCCGCGGCGGGCGTCTGTTCCGTCTTGGCCATGGCGCACCTACTCCGGCCCGGATTTTTTATCGGAGTCAACCCAGCTGGGACGGCTCGCGTTGGCAACCAAATCCGGATGAGGTTGGGCAAGGCGAGCCGCGCGACGCGTGGTTCAAACGCGGCGCGCTTCTCGTCCTAATTACCCGAGCGATCCGTAAATTGCAACCGGCCGCAACTTCCGCGCGTCAAGGCCCTTGCCGTGAACCGCGACACTCGGCGACAATCCGGATATACTCGCCTTGGAGCCTTCCCCATGTTCGGCACTCGGTTCACTGAGCAGGAATTGACGCGATACCAGGAGGATGGCTTTTTCCTCTGCCGGGGCCTGTTCGCTCGCGACGAAGTCGACACACTGCTGCGTTTCGCGGCGGCTGATCCGAGCTTTCGCGCGAGCCTCTACGGCCGCAAGGACTCCACTGGCCTCGAGACAAAGCTCGCTTTGTGGAACGAAACCTCCGACAACCTTTATTCGATGTTTTCGCGGTCGGAGCGCGTCGTCGATCGGATGGAGCAGTTGCTGGGCGGCGAAGTCTACCATTGGCACACGAAAATGATGCTTAAGGAACCGCGGACCGGCGGGGCCTGGGAATGGCATCAGGACTACGGCTACTGGTACCACAACGGTTGTCTGTACCCGCTGCTCGCTAGTTGCTTGATCTCCGTGTCGCGTTCCAATCGCGCGAACGGCTGCCTTCAAGTGCTCCGAGGTTCGCACCTCCTAGGCCGCATCGACCATCTTAGAACGGGTGAACAGACGGGCGCGGATGCCGAACGGGTCCAGGCCGCCATGGAACGACTAGAACTGCTCCACATTGAGGCCGAACCAGGCGACGCGCTGTTCTTCGACGGCAATTTGCTGCACCGCAGCGACCAAAACCGGTCCGACGATCCGCGCTGGTCGATCATCTGCTGTTACAACGCGGCCCGCAACAGTCCCTACAAGGTGTCGCGCCACCCGGCCTATACGCCCCTGGCCAAAGTCGGTCCAAATGCGATACGCGAATGGAGCCCGCCAGCGAGCGAATCGGTACTGGCAAGCGAATCGGTGTCGGCGCATTCTTCAACAGCGGCAAGCGAATCGGCGGCAAGCGAATCGGCGGCAAAGCCTAGCTCGTCCGAAATGGCAGTTCAGCCGGCTGCGTCCGGCGCCGTGGAGGTCGCGTGAGCGAGACTCTGGGCATCGTACTGGCGGCCGGAATGGGCACCCGCATGCGCACCGACCTGCCGAAGGTTCTCTGCCGTGCGCTCGACCGCCCGCTGCTCGACTATGTCCTCGATGCGCTCGATGCCGCCGGCGTCACTCGCACCCTGGTGGTCGTTGGCTATCGCGGCGATCTTGTGCGGGCTTCGGTGGCGAATCGGGGCCGCGTTGAATGCGTTGAACAGTCAGAGCGATTGGGAACGGGCCACGCCGTGAAAATGTGCCGCCCGTGGCTTGAAACGTTTTCCGGTCCAGTGGTGGCCGTCGCTGGCGATTCGCCGTTGATTCAGGCCGATTCGATTCGCGAACTGTTGACCGCCTTCCGCCAATCCGCCGCCGCCTGCCTACTGGGGACGCTACACAAATCGAATCCGGCCGGACTCGGCCGAATCGTCCGCGACTCCAACGGCCGCTTCCAGGCGATCGTAGAAGAACGGGACGCGACCGACGAGCAACGTTTGGTCACCGAAGTCAACATGAGCACTTACGTCTTCGATGCCGGGCGGCTTACGCTCGCGCTCGAGTTGCTCCGCAATGAGAATCGCCAACGCGAGTATTACTTGACCGATTGCCCGGCTATCTTGTTGGGCAGAGGTGAACGGGTTGAAGCGCTGCCCGTGTTGCGTCCGTGCGAAGCGTTGAGTGTCAACACCCCTGAGGAACTGGCGTTGGCCGAAGCCGAACTCAGCCGGCTCGTCCCTCGCCCTGCGGCGTTCCCCGAAACGCCTTGATCGGAATCGCTCGATGCGTGAACTTAAGATCTTCAGTGGCCAAGCCAACGTGCCGCTTGCGCAGGCCATCTGCAAGTCGCTCAATCTGCAACTGGGCAATGTCGCGCTCGGGAAGTTTCCCGATGGCGAGAATTTCTGCAAGATCGAAGACGACGTGCGGGGACGCGATGTGTTTCTCGTCCAGCCGACGTGTCCACCCGTGAACGACAATTTGATGGAGCTGTTGATCCTGATCGACAGCTGCAAGCGGGCGAGCGCGAATCGAGTGACGGCGGTGATTCCGTATTTCGGCTACGCGCGGCAGGATCGCAAGGACGAGGGCCGCGTGCCGATCACGGCGAAGCTGGTGGCCAACCTGATCACCCGCTCGGGCGCTGACCGCGTCCTCACCATGGACTTGCACGCCCAGCAATTGCAAGGTTTCTTCGATATTCCAGTCGATCACCTCTATGCGGCGCCTGTGCTGAACGCCCACTTCCTGCAAATGCACTGGCCCGAGGACGAAGTGGTGATCGTCAGTCCAGACGCGGGGAGCATCAAACGGGCGGTTAACCATTCCCGGCGGCTCGGAGGCCATTTGGCGATCGTCGACAAACGCCGCAGCAACGCGATGGAAACCCGGCAGGAAAACATCATTGGCGAGTCAGTGGCCGGCCGAATCGCTGTCATGTTCGACGACATGATCACCACTGCCGGCTCGATTTGCGGAGCGGCTCAATTCGTCCACGATGCGGGAGCGAAGGAAATCCACGTCGCCGCGTCCCATGGCGTCTTCTGCGGTCCGGCGATCGAGCGACTGGCCGCCGCCCCGGTCAATTCCGTGACGATCACGGATAGCATTCCACTCCGCCAAGAACGCGGATTGGACAAGATCAAGGTGCTGTCGGTGGCCCCGTTACTGGCGGAGGCGATCAAGCGAATCCACCAAGACCAATCCATCAGCAAGCTGTTCGACGGTCCCAAATAGGCCCTCGGGGCTCACTGTGAAGGAGCGTCCGCCATGGATCGCGAACGCCGCCGCGAGTGGCTGATCGACTGTTGCCGTGGCGGAATCGCCGTCATGGCGCCATCTTTTATGGCGGCCGCGTTCGTGAGGACAGCGAGCATGGAGTCCGTTGCGGCCGCCATGCAAGTGGGACGCGCCACGATCGACTTGGAACTAGCCACCGAAGCGGGGGCCCCTCCGTCCATCTCGCAGCGATGGCTGCAAGCACTGAAAGACGCCCCCGTCGAGTCGCTCCGCATTCGATCGCTGCGGGGCGACGAACAGCCCGAGACGTCCGACAGCGGCCAGGGACGGATCAAGGTGTTGGGAGTCGTGACCGCGTCGGGAACGTTGATTGTGCCCGGCGGCCGGTTCACTCTTGCCGACTATCGCCGCTTCCAAGCTTGGCTCGATAAAGTCCGAGCCGGCGAGCGTCCCGCAGGCCCGGCCGGTTCGCCGAATTCGCGGGTCGACGCGGATGGAAAGCCGATCCCCTACGGCCTGACGGTGGATCAGATCGTGAAGTTGTATCAGGCCCTCGAACCGCCGATCACCTTTGAAACAAAGGGCCGGCGACCGGCGGAAGTCGCTCGTGCCATTCGCGAGCTAGTCGCGATCGACATGCCGGCCGCGCCGGGAGTGCGGGAGGCGTTCGCTCAGGAGGGAGCAGTCCTCGACGACCTGCGCGGTATCTCGGCGGGAACCGCGTTGGCCGCCGTGTGTCTGCCGCTGGGAGTCGCCATCACGCCCCGTATCGAGGGGCAAACCGTCAAGTTGGGATTGGCCCCGGCTCGCGGCCTTACGAAGGACGTCATCTGGCCGGTCGGTTGGCCGCTCAACAAGACGCCCGGCGAGCTTGCTCCATCGCTGTTCAAATTTCTGGACGTGGAAATCGCCGATACGCCGTTCGCCGACGTCATCGACGCCTTGCGGCCACGCCTGAAAATCCCCGTGCTTTACGACCATAACAGCTTGGCTCGCCACGACATCGATCCGGCCACCGTGGTTGTGCGTATCGATAAGGGCAGGATTTTCTACAGCAAGGTGCTCGACCGCGCCGCGATCCAAGCCAAACTGCGTTGGGAACTGCGGATCGACGAAGCCGGCCATCCGCTCATCTGGATCAACTCTCGGCTGGACTGAGCGCGACGACCGTTACGCACGAACGACGCATTTCGGCATTTTCAACTCTTGACCAAGATCGATTGGCAGTCGATCATGTGTCGAGCTCCATCACATCGAATCCACCACGTCTTGGTTCATGCAGTTGCTAACATTTTTGCGAATGAGGGCCCATTTGCCTAAGCCTTTCCATGATATTCGCCTGTGCGCAAGCGTATTGTCAATATCCAGGTGAATGCCTCCTCCCAATCCAGCAGCGGCGACGCTAGCTGATTATGTTTGTTCGGGCAATGCCATCCGGTCACTCGACATAGGGACTTAGCCATGCAACAACGCGGTAGACCATCGCGGCGATCTTTTTTGGCTTTGCAGGGAGGCACGTTATTGGCCACCCTGACCTTAGGCGTATCTGCCAACTCTGGAGATTTCTGGCCCATTGCCCTGCTTCGCGAACGAAGCTTCGTTTCCGCATC
>JBJTOW010000027.1:0-3382 GCA_046074805.1 Planctomycetota bacterium
CTGGAGAAGCCGCAGACCGAAGATCAATTGAACTTGGTGTCGATGGATCCTCAGTGGATCGAACGGCGGGGGATTGCCAGCGCGGGCCGCAGTTGCCTCGCGAGCATGGGCATTTATATCTTTAATCGCCGCACGCTCGAAGAGTTGCTCACCAAGACCGACTACCACGATTTCGGCAAGGAAATTTTTCCAGCGTCAATCCGCAGCCGAAAAGTGCAGGTCCACCTGTTCGATGGCTACTGGGAAGATGTCGGCACCATCCGGTCGTATTTCGATTCCAGCTTGAGTTTGGCGAGCCCGTCGCCGCCGTTCGAGCTGGCGTTGCCCGACGCGCCGATCTATTCGCGTCCCGAATTCCTTCCGCCTTCGCTGTTGGAAGGCGCCGCGGTCCGCGGCAGCTTGATCGCCGATGGTTGCCGGATCGCGCCGGACGCGGTGATCGAGAACAGTATCATTGGCGCTCGGTGCGTTATCGGCCGCGGCGTCACCATCCGCAACTCGATCATCATGGGAGCGGATGAGTACGAAACGGCTGGCCAGAAAGCCGAGACCGCGCGGCTCGGACTACCGCCGATCGGGATTGGCGACGGGGCCGTCATCGAGCATGCGATCGTCGATAAGAACTGCCGAGTCGGGCAGCGGGCGCGGATCGTCAACGATGGCGGTGGGGACACATCGCCGGATGCCGTCGACTGCGTTGTCCGAGACGGCATTCCGATTGTCGTGAAAGAAGCGGCGTTGCCTGAGGGCTGGCGATTGTCGCGATGACGTGGCGGCGGTTTACGAATAGAGCTTGATCGCCTTGACGATGTCGTCGAGCACATTGGGCACGGCGACGGCGCGGTTGGCGAACGACGCGCGGCGGACACCGCGACTTCCAAGCACTTTGTTGAACTGGTCCTGGTCCGTCGTGTGGTAGGCGACAGTCGCGGTCGGATCCTTCAGTTGGTGGCCGGTCAACACACAGACCACCCGGTCGCTCGGCGCGATCACGCCTTCGTCCCGCAAAAGTTTAGCCCCGGCAACGCTCGCGGCGCTCGCCGGTTCGCATCCCAAACCGCCGGCCGCCACTTTCGCTTTGGCGTCCAGGATCTCCTGGTCGGTTACCTGACGCACAACGCCCTGGCAAGCTTCCAAGGCCCGCAGGCATTTTCGGAGGTTGACCGGCCGATTGATTTCGATAGCGCTGGCGATAGTCGACGCCTTGCGGTTGTCCCGGTCCATCTGCTCGTAAAACCGTTCGACTGTCGTCATATCGGCTTGGCCGCCGTTCCACCGCACGCCATGACGGGTGTAGAGCTCGTACAGAGTGTCGGCACCGGCGGCGTTGATGACCGCCAGCCGAGGCGGCCGTTCGATTAACCCGAGATGCATCAACTCGGCGAACGCCTTGCCGAACGCGCTTGAATTGCCGAGGTTCCCGCCGGGAACGACGATCCAATCGGGGATCTCCCAGCGGAGCGCTTCCAGGACCCGGTACATGACCGACTTTTGGCCTTCCAGCCGGAATGGATTGACGCTGTTCACCAAATAAATGTTCAGCTCGCGCGAGACTTCTTTGACCCGCGCCATCGCATCATCGAAGTCACCAGCGATTTGGACCGTCAATGCGCCGTAATCCAAAGCCTGGGAAAGTTTCCCGTAAGAGATTTTGCCGGAACCGATGAAGATCACCGCCTTCATGAGCCGGGTAACAGCGCAATACATCGCCAGCGAGGCGCTTGTGTTGCCAGTCGAAGCGCAGGCGGCCCGGGCGGCGCCGATCATCCGCGCGTGGGTGAATGCCGCGCACATGCCGTTATCTTTGAACGACCCCGACGGATTCATGCCTTCGTACTGAAGGTAAAGTCGGCCGGGCTGAACGCCGACGTAGCTGGCAACCGCATCCGCCTGTTGAAGCAGCGTCTGCCCTTCGCCCACAGTCACCACTTGGTCGGGCGGCGCGAACGGCATCAGTTCATGGAATCGCCACACCCCGCTGTAGCGCAGGGGAACATACCGCTGGCTCCACATCTGCTCGAAGTAGCTAAGCGACTTCGGCGGCCGGGCTCGATCCCAGTCATACCCGATATCCAGCAAGTCGCCGCATTTGGGGCAGGCGACCAGTTCCTCGGACACGCCAAAGGTGGCGCGGCAATGAGGGGAAATGCACTGCTGGTACGCGACTTCCGTGTGTGGACGGCCGCTCGACACGGGACCCCAACTTGCCTTTCCACCGCCGCCAGTTTCTACTTCTAACATAGCTTTCCAGTCTATCCAGGGAGGGCGAAAGCCAGCAAGGCCGACTCGCCGGGTGTTCGTCAACGGTGAAATTGCCAGCGACGGACTGGAAGTCCGTCGTACGAGGAAAAAAGAGTTGACAACGCACTTGTGTCGCGTTGAGCTACTACCCCTATCGAGCCATGCCAACCGGAGCCTAGACGCATGCGAAGTTCCCCACCGTGCAACGCCGTGGCGGTTCCCAGCCGGCGCGACCTACTCGGTTGGGCCCAGGCCGGATTGGCCGGGGCGGCTCTCGCCACCCTGATGCAAACGGGATCGCCGCAGGCCGTCGGCGCGCCGGTCCCCAGCGAGGCATCGAATCCGCCGCCACACTTCCCCGCCAAGGCCCGTCGAGCGATCCACATCTGCCTGTGCGGCGGTTTTTCCCATATCGACACGTTCGATTATAAGCCGGAACTCACCCGTCTCCACGGAAAGTCGCTCGCCGCCGACCAACGCCCCGATGTGTTCTTCGGAAAGGTTGGCCTGCTGCGCAAGAACGATTGGGAATTCCGGCAACGTGGCGACAGCGGCCTGTGGATCTCCGAACTGTTTCCCCACCTTGCCGCCGTCGCCGACGAACTGACCGTCAGCCGCGCGATGACGGCGGAGTCGTCCAGCCATACGCCGGCGACGTTTCAGGAGAATTCCGGCTTCCGGCTGAACGGCTTCCCGACACTCGGATCGTGGCTTTCGTACGGGATGGGGAACGAAACGGACGAACTTCCGACGTTTGTGGTCCTACCGGACGCTCGCGGCTTTCCCGCCGGCGGCACCAACAATTGGACCAATGGATTTCTCCCACCGCGGCACCAAGGGGTGGCGCTCCGCAGCCAGGGCGAACCGATCGCCGACTTGCGGCCGGCCCGGCCGCTGGCTGACGACTTCGAACGGGACAGTCGCCAACTACTCGCCGAACTCAATCAACTTGACTTCGCCCGCCGTGGCGGCGACGCGGAATTGGCAGGCCGGATTCGCGCGTATGAATTGGCCGCGAAGATGCAATTGGCGGTGCCCAAGGTCACGGACCTCGGTCGGGAAACGGCCGCCATGCGGGCCAGCTACGGACTCGACCGGCCCGAAACGGCCGATTTTGGGCGGGCCTGCCTGCTCGCGCGGC
>JBJTOW010000028.1:0-11030 GCA_046074805.1 Planctomycetota bacterium
TCGAACGCCGCTCGTCATCCGTCGGAGCTTCCGCGGGGGGCGGGCTATTCATTTCCTGGCGTTTTACGCCCTCGGCTGCCACCGCCGACAATCCCGAGGGGCGAACAGCCCGCACGCGAATCTCGACACGATGCTCGTCCAACTTTCGAACCCACTGACTTGGACCGGAGGGAAAAACGCTTTCGATGGAGCCGCCGGATAACTCGGCCTCGTACACGATCTCGCGCTGTCCGTGGGGATCGGCCGGCATGTTCGCCACCGCTATCCGCGTGGCGGCTCCCAAATCAAACGGCCCGTCCGCCGGGTCGTTGGCAACCGCTGTCGCGCGATCGGTGCGCACGGTTTCCATACCTGGGGGCGGGAACGTCGAAATCGACCGCACCGTGTCGCCCTTTTCGTCGACCCAATGGGTCGATTCGAGCCTTATCGCCCCGACCGTGTCGACTCGGCGGATCTTCCGTAGCGACCGCGACTGGCCTTCAATTCGCAGCGCCTCGATGCCCGCATCTTGCAGGTCGGTCTTGCCAATCTGATTCAAAAGCGGCACCACTGCCCGCACGCTCCGCCGTTCCCCCGGACTCCAGGGCTTCGACAGCAGACGTTCGACCGCGAAGAAACCGCCCAGTTGATCGGTCCAGGGAAGCGTCTGCCGCTCCGTTTTGCCGGGCGTCGCCGATTCAATGGACAACAAACCGCCAACCACGTTGCCGCGTGTCAACGTCCATTCCCCACCCGAGGACACTTGGCTTTCGAACCGCACCAGCCCGCCGGTCGGGCGCTCCCAACTGACGAGCCGCAACGTCTGGCGCAGTTGCTGGCCGAATCGAGCTAAGGCGACCGATTGCTCCATTTCGATGCGTTCCAGTGGCTCGCCCTTTTCATCCACCGTCTGCTCGATTCGCGTGCGAGCATGTCCGACCTTGCGCCCCTCGATACGGCTTATCTCCCAAATCTCGCGAGACTTGATGGAACTGGCCGAGTCGCCAGTCGCCTTCGCAAGAGAAGGCGAATCGCTGACGGGGGCCTGCGATGCAACCGTTGGCTTTTCTCCCGTCGTTGGCTTCACCGCATCGGTTGCCTCCGATGTGGCCGGTGTTTGCGACATCGCCGGCGCCTGTGCTGTGGGCGTGGCGGGCGATGTGGCCGATGAGGGCGACGAGCGAGCGGGGCCGCAACCGCCGCCTACCACCGCCAAAACGCCGGCAAAAAAGGTGGCTAGCAGGCAACGCCCGGTGTTCGCTGCGGCAACGCCAACGTGGTGGAAAATCGACATTTTGAGCGTCTCGCGGCAAGTTGGTCGCGACCGGAACAACCGTTGAAACAACGGCTTGAATTGTCGCCCTTCGAGGTTGCTTCGACCAGGGAGGCGCGAGCGCGGTGCTAGACTTCTCGGGAAGCGACGAGGAAGGCCGTAAGGGCGGACCAGTCGCTTCCGCCGGCCTCGACGAACACGCGCATCGTCGCGGGCAAATTCTCCCCAATTGGAATAGCTGTTGCGCGAAAACGTAACCTAGGCTTAGCAAGTCCCTTCGATTCGGCCACGGACGCGCCAAATTCAATCGACAACGTCCTCGCACTCGCCTGCTTCGGGGTTAGGAAATGGGCTTTTTGAAACGTATTTTTGGCAACGAATCGATCGTAGAGTCGGCCGCGCCGGTGGTCGAACCTGGGACGCCGTCATGGACGGAAGAACAAATGGAGGCTCATTTGGAGGTCGCCCGCTATGGCGATTTTCTGTTGACCGACGCCATCCGGCCATCGTTCGATCTGCGAGTCACTCCGCAGCAAGGTTTTCGGCACGATCACTACCGGGACGAGCAGACCCGCTCAAGCATTCCAGTGCTCATGGCGTCGGCGTCGGCGGAACGGCTGTTCGACCTGTTTCTCGAACTGCTGGAACCCCTGGGCGATGATGTGGACGTGGTGCTGGAAACCAGCCACCACCGCGAGCACGGCGGGCACCTCGGCCTATACCGCGAAAGCATCGAACTGCCGATTCTCAAAAGCCTGTTGTGCGACTACGAGAACCTGCTTCTCAACGATGGATGCACGGGAATCGCCGTGCTCAACCCCGCGCTGCCCCAGGAAGTCCAGTTCGACGAACACAAACTGTTAATCGTCTACGGCAAACCGCTGCAACCGTTCGAGCAAGTGTTTCGGCGATTCGGCGTGCCAAGGATCGACAATCTGAAGTTCGTGACCGAAGCCGAGCACGTCCATTCGTCGAACGAAAACTTCGCGGGCGAATTCGAGCAATTCCGCAACCAGTTGGGCATCGAACGCCGAGGCGGCAAAGCCGCTTGGTAGTGGCCTGGGCGAACTTCTTCATCAAGCCTTGTGGCGGAGAAAATAGCGTTGGACCTCGGCCACGCAAGGCTGGCCTGTCGGCGATAGCTCGCCGCATCGAGCTTCCGCCGTCCTCGCTTTCATTAGACAGGCCTTCGTGCGAGTCGCTACACCCTCGGACAAGTCGCGGTCGATGTCCTCGGTGGTCAGGCCGAAGCAGGCGCAAATCGGGGCATCCGAAGCCTTCGGATACACCGGAGTGCGGACCGCCGGCAGCGCAACCGTTCGTTCGAACATGTCGAAGTAGACGACATCGCATCCCGCCGACGGACAAAAATTGGCGACTTCAGCGATCGACACCGTCGCGGGATCACGGACGTGTCTCAGCACGACCGATCGCTGTACGGGAACGCCGATCGCTCCGCACCGAGGACAAAGCTCGTCGGTCACGTCGGGTTCGCGCACAAACGCCTTGTTCATTCGGCCTCCAAACGACGCGGCACGACAATTCCCACCGCGGCGTCGACCAATCCGGGAGGTACAAATGCCACATTCGCAATGATCATCGCCAGTCCAAAAGTCGGCATCCCAAGACACAAAGCGATACCGCCGTGGACCGCGACCGCCATCGTCAGCATAACGGGCCGCGTAAGTCGCGGCCACACAAGCACCGGATAGAAAGTCTCCCAAAACACAGTGGCGTGGGAAAGCAAGGCGATTAACCACGGCCAGTGAGCCAGCCAAGTCATGTCAAGCGACTGGTACTCGTAGTTCGCGACCGCGAACCAAACGGCGCTGCCGTCCCACCAAGATGTGCCCTTCAGCTTGCTGATGCCGCCAAAGAGATAAACGACGCTCAAGTGAACCTGGATCAAGCGGATCGCCACATTGGCTGAAACGCTGTAAATAGTTTCCGCCGCAACGCGTTGGCGTCGTGACCGCCACCAGGCATCCACGGAATAAACCGCGCCCGAGGGCCCCACGACCAAGTACATCGCGATCATCGCATTGACTTGATCCAAGCCGAACAAAGCGCCTTGCAACCGATGGCAATAAGCCAGGGTCGCGATCCAAGCCAGCACCGCCGAGACACGAGTGTAAAAACCGACCGTCAATGCGGCGAAAACGAACAAAGCGGCTATGTGTGCGGTCCACAGCGCAGCGGGCGATTCGAGATACCAGAGGTAGCTCCAGGTGTACTCGCCGCCGCCACCGCCGCCAATCAGGAATTGGTTGGCTTCCCGCGAGACCCAACTTTGCGGTCCCAAGAACGCGTCCAAATCCAGCGCCCAGACGAGGTGCGTGTAGAACAGCATCGCGCCGCCGAGTATCCGAATCAACGCCAGCGAATGGGGAGCGGATGCGGCGAACCAAAATTGATCCCAGCCCTGCGCGACCGCCTGGAACCAGTCCTTGACGGCGGCGGCGGACCGTTGTGTCGCCTCGACCAACGTCATGGCAACACCTCGGCGAATAGCCTCGCGTCGTCCGGATGGATCGCGTAACTTTCGGACGCGTCGAGTGGCCGTCGCCGTTCGCGGATCTCATCCACGCCCGCCAGTCGATGCTCCTCCCGCGCCAGCACGGCTTTCGTGGCGCTCCGCTCGTGCATCAGATGCCGCAGGTACGAATCGCGCAAGGTGTGGAAGTAGGTTTCGTAACTCTCGCGGCTTCGACGCCACTGCATCAGCTCTTCGATGTTTTCCGTCAGTCCCGGCGGCGCGACGCTCGGCACGTGTCCGACCCACAGCCGCTCGCTCAACATAAAATGCCTGTGGTACAGCAGTCGCGGCTGCTGCCGCCGCAAATCCGGAAAACGCAATTCCTCGGAAGGTCGGCCATCCGCGAATTCCAATCTCACTCGGAACAGATGGCTGGGCCCCGGATCCGGCGCGAAGAACGCGTACCCATGCTGCAAAAACATCGCTTCGATGTACGGATGAAACCAACGCATCGCCGCAACCGCGGCGGGCGAACCGTCGGAAACGCCGGGTGCCGGCGTGCTGGCGAACGTGAACGGCGCGATGAACACCGCCGCCACATGGCCCACGATCAATAGGCTGGCTGCCCACCTTAGTCTCCGCGACCACCGGGGCTTCCCTGTCGACAGCCCGGACTTCCCTTTCGACAGCTCTATGCTATCGAACGCCGCCACACTCTCGCCTCCACCCATCCGCGTTGAGTCCATCTGAGCCGCAGTCGCTTGGGGAGCTGCGGTCGATGGCGGAGCCGCGTTTGGGGCTATTGCTGTTGGCCGCGCGGCGTTTGAATTCGTGGACGCGGACGGAGCGGCTGCCCCACGCGTCGCGACAGCGTCGGTCGGCGACTCGCCAGCCGGAACGGCCGTCCGCGTTTCGTGCGTCGACGACCGAACCTTAGCGGCATTCGAGCCTTTGGAGTGAGAGCCTTTACGCGGAGCGGGAACGGAGGCGGCCATGCAGGGGAAAATCGACCTCGAAAACCCCTTGCCCAAAGGCGCAATCGCCACCGCCGCACAAGAGTCACACGCCGCGCAATTGGAACTTAAGTCCCGATCGTTGCAAGACGCCCCACCGAAACTCGCCGCGTTGCCCGCTGAGCCGTCGGAACGACATGGCCAACATCGTCACCGGGCAGTCAAAACGAACCCGAATTGCGCGAAAAAAACACCCTTGCCATTCGTTTGAATGGCAAGGGTGTCGCGTATTTCCCGAACTATCGACCGTTGCCAACCCGACTTTGCGGTCTCGGTCGTCGAACGATCAGACGAAACGCCGAACTACCGAGCGTCGGCGATCTTTTCCGTATCCAAGTCGAAACGCAGCGTGCGGTCATCGCCCGCCTTCAACGAGACAACTTCTTCGCGGCTAACCACTTCGCCATTGCGTTCGAATTCGACGCGGACCTTGTAATTCGCCCATTCCTGGCCTTGCGGCAGGGTGCTCGTCGAGAACGTCCGAACCGTGCCGGTCGCGGTCGTTTCGTTACCCCCCAGGAACACTTTCGCGTCCGCCGGAACATGAACCGTCAACGACGTCTCCATCGCCCCCTTCGGCAGGTCGAACGCCAAGTCGATGTTCTCGCCAGCCCGCAGTTGGACCGTCTTCGTTTGCTCGACTGTTTGGCCGTCCCGCTTAGCTTGCACGCGGACTTCGTAGGTGTACCGATAGCCGTTCGACAGACCACGCGAAACAAACGACCGCTGCTCGCCTTGGCTCGTTGTCGCCATGCCATTCACGAAAACCTTGGCATCGGACGGAACGTTGACCTGGATCATCGCCTTGCCCGCGCGATACGACGCGCCCGACGTCGGCGCCGGCAACGCATCGCCAGGAGCCCCTGGAGCCGGAGCCGGTGCCGCATCGGCCGGCATCGGCGGATTCATCGGCACGCCAGGCATCGGAGCTTCCGGCATCGGAGCGTCCGGCAACTGGCGAACCTCCGGAGCGGGAACGACCGGGGTCGCGGGCACCGAGTAGTACGTGCCGCCGCTGCTGCCCCAGCTGCCGCCACTGCTACCACCACTGCTGCCCCACGATCCACCGCTCGAATGGCCGCTCGAATGGCCGCTCGATCCCCAGCTGCCGTGCGATCCCGAGCTGTGGTGATGATGGAACAACCGGTGCAAACGCGGGAACAGATGATGGCGATGGCCAGAACTGCCACCGCTGCTGCCCCAGCTGCCACCACTGCTTCCCCAGCTACCGCCGCTGCTGCCCCAGCTACCCGAGGAACCGCCGCTGGATCCCCACGAATGTCCCCAACCGGCTTGTGCGGGCGCGGCCAGGGCGGCCACCACAGCGACCGACAAAGCCATTCCCAACAGCTTGCCCTTCAACCAAGAAACTGCCATGCCACGTCCCCCCCCGCAAAAGTTTGCCTACCTACGTAACCCCTAGACTCCGAGACCGTCATGAGGATAACTGGCAAGCTGCGCAATTCAAGGATGCTGGCTTGAATTTTACTTTTGAGGGAATTGGGGTTTTTGTGAAAATCGGGGCGTGTGTGGCGGATGTGGCGACTGCACGGCCTGGATGGAATGGGTGGATTGCTGGTTGTGGAAGACGAGAAAACCACCGACGGGTGGCCAGAATGCCAATAGCAGTTGGGATTTAAGGCGACTTTTTGTCGCCCGCATCAAGCGCCTCGAGGCGAATGTCGTCGAAATCGGCCACGCCACTCGCCCCAAACAACCCGACTCGTAAGATCCCCTCCCTTGCTCCAGCTGGCACTCGAAACACCCGGCTCGATTGCTTCCAATCACTCGTGCCGCGAAACGTGCCGAGCCAGACGAGGCCCAAATCGCGCCGATTGTCGTCGTAGAAAGTGATGGCGACGTTCGGCAAATCCTCTCGGTTCGGCCCCTGTACGACTTCGCTGTACCTCAGCCAAGCCGACAATCGCAGTTCCTTGACGTGGCGTCCATCCACGGCGAATCCTTGTAGCAAGTGCGCCGATCGCCCCTCCTGCTGGTTGGAAAAACGAACAAAGTGGCGGCCTTCCGGCGCTTTCGGATCGGTGACAACCATCGCCTGCTGCTCGTAGTACCAACCGGTGATGTACTGATCGCTTGTCGCGGCCGATTCGAAGTTTCCATTGACGGCGGTTGGCCGCTTGGGGTCGGGTAGGATCTGGCGAGCGGCTTCGGCCTTGCCAGTCATCGGCACGAACAGCGTCGGACGCAGCGGCTGGGCCTCGAGCTTGCCGTTCTTTTTCCGGTAAAGGACCAGAGTCTGCTGGTAGCGTTCCCCGACGGGGATTACCATCAGGCCGCCTTCATCCAACTGCTCGACGAGCGGTTGCGGGACTTTTTCCGGCGAGCAGGTGACGATGATTTTTTGGAACGGCGCGTGTTCGGCCCATCCCTGGAAGCCATCGCCCACCTTGACGAACACGTTTTGGTATTTCAACCGCTGGAGCAATTGTTTGGCCTGTAATCCCAGTGGCTCAACGATCTCGATCGAGTACACCTCTTTGACCAGCGGGCTCAAAATGGCCGCTTGATAGCCGCTACCGGTGCCGATTTCCAGCACGCGGTCGGTGGCTTGCGGTTCGAGCGCTTGGGTCATGAAGGCGACGATGAATGGCGAAGAAATGGTCTGCTGGCCACCGATCGGCAACGCCATGTCGTAGTAGGCGTTTTTGCGGTGAAGCATTCCGACAAACTCATGCCGTGGCGTCTCCCGAGCCGCCTTGAGCACGGCCGGATTGGTGATGCCTTGCGGAACCAGCACGTCGTTCACGAGCCGACTTCGTTGTTGCTCGTAGTTGCTCGGCCCCTGAGCGGAGGCTGGCGCCAAACCGGTTACCGCCCCGATCCAATATCCACCCCTCGATCCAGTCTGGGCCACAACGCTGGCGACGATCACTCCCGCCAGCCACATCAAGGCGATTGGAGTGGGACGCGGGGCAATCGGAAACGGAGACAGCCGCCGTGAAGCCTGGGGACGTGTCATGAAGAATTCGCTCCGGGGAAAGCGAGTGGGGAAACACCGGTCGAACAGAGGCGCGGCTACGCGCCAACCTACCGCTAGGATACCCGCTTCAGTAGCTTCAGTGGACGCTTACGACTTTGTTACGTCAACCTCTGCTTGTCCGGCCTATCCCAACCCCGGACTTTTCCGTCCCTCGCATCGTTTAAATGGATCGGAATATCGGTCCGCCGCGCCGACTCTGTGCAAGCGAATCGAGCCAACGACAAAAAACTAAGAACCAAGAACCAAGAACTAGAACCAAGAACCGGCTATTCGTCTTTACTGGACCCTAATCGTTTGACGCGGATGTTGTGAAAGCGCACTTCCTTCCATGGCCAGCAAGCGTCCCGCATGAACGTAGAGGTCGGCATCGAAATCCTCGTTGGACGCTCGCCACTCGAAGACCAATTCAAAATCGCCGTATTCCCACTGCGATGCCAGGATCGCCGTCGCGTCCCCCACGCCAATGACCGAACCCGACTCGATCCGCCAAGCTGCGGGCGGATCCTTGGGCAGCGCCGATGCGTCGCTAAACCGCCAGCCCGCGAAGTCGCGACCGTTGAACAACGACACGAAATCGGCCGCTGGATCGGCAACCGGCTGACTGTCGGCGGCCACCGTAGCTGTCGCCGCCGCCGCCTCATCCGCCCCAAGCGGCGGCGTCGCCGCGTGGAACGCGACAAATCCAAGCACCGCCCAAAGACACCAACGGCTGAAAATTCCAATTCGCATGGCGTGCGATCCCCGGCGCCCGGTCCATGGCAAGCGGTCCCTGGCAAGCGGTCCCTGGCAAGTTGGATTACGTGAAAAGCGCCGAGACGGCTTTGCCTTTGCCATCTTCGGTCGCATAAAACGGGCGACCTTCCACATCGAAGCCCGTCTTGGGGCTGATACCCATCGCGGTAAAGATCGTCGCATGCAGGTCGCCTACCGAAACCGGATTCTCAATCGCGACCAGCGGCCGCTCGTCGGCCGTCTTTCCATACACGAATCCCCGCTTCATACCGCCGCCGAACATCACAACGCTCGTGCCGCCCGTGAAATGGCGGTGCAAGCCATAGTGTTTCATTTCCTGCAAAGTGTCGCTCGGGGCGGTCGCTTGGTCGCGGGCGTTCGAGCCAGGAATGCCTTCGATCATCGCGTCCCGGCTGAACTCGCTTGCGATGATGACCAGCGTGCGGTCGAGCAATCCGCGGGCTTCCAAGTCGAGTACCAGTTGAGCAATCGGACGATCCATTTCGCTGTGCAAACGGGCGAGCGTTTCGTGGCCATTCGCGTGCGTGTCCCAGTGCAGGAACGGCACGTACTCGGTGGTGACTTCCACGAAGCGGGCTCCGTTTTCGACCAGTCGCCGGGCGAGCAGGCAGCCTTGGCCAAAACGCCCCGTGTTGTAGGCGTCGAAACTCGCCTTCGGCTCCAGTGAGATATCGAAGGCGGCCCGCTCCGGAGCGCTCAATAGGCGGTGGGCGTTGTCGAGCGACCGGAGCATTGATTCCTGTTGGAAGTCACTGAGATAATCCCGCCGCGGACTGCGGTCGACCAGCTTGCGGAACTGCTTTTGCCGATTCTCGAAGCGCCCCGCTTCCATTCCTTTGGGCGGACGCACGGACACGGCCGCCTCTTCCGGAAAAGGCAAATTCATCGGCCCAAATTCGCTGCCGAAGAAGCCGGCCGTCGTGAACGCCTTCAGTTCCTCTTGTTCGCCGACGCCCTCCAGACGCTGTCCAATATTGATGAACGCCGGCATGACGGGATTGCGCGGACCGAGCACTCGAGCCATCCAGGCTCCCAGATGCGGACAGGCGACCGTCTGCGGTGGCACGTAACCCGTATGCCAGTGGTATTGATGCCGCGAGTGGAGAATGTGTCCCAGGTCTGGCTGGAACGCCGAACGGATCAGCGTCGCGCGGTCCATCACCTTCGCGATGTTCTCGAGTCCTTCGCAGATCTTGACGCCGTCGACGGCGGTTGGAATCGCCGGGAAGGTGCTCAGGATGTTCTTGACCGGCACGCCTTTTTCGAACGGTTGGTAACGCTTCGGATCGAAGGTGTCGGGTGCGGCCATGCCACCGCCCATCCACAGCAGAATACAAGCGTCGGCGGTCGGCTTTATCCCCCCTGCCCCACTTCCGCTTCCGCTTTGCGGGGCCGCCCGCAAGGCTCGCGGTTCGCCAGCCATCGCAGCCGCCATGCTAGCCGCCGCCAAGCCAGCCAGGAACTCGCGCCGCGCCAGCGTTGGATTCTGTTCGTCTTGCATCATCGAAAGGTTCCTTGAGTTCCTGTTAACGCACGAATTGGAATTCCGGCAGCATGGCGATGCACCACAGCAGGTCTTCGACCCCTTGCGCCGTGATTTTGTCCCCCACCGCCTCTCGCGCCGTGGCTAGCTCTTCGGTTGTCGGCGGACGGGATAACGCGAAACGGAAGAGCCACTCAATCAATTCATCCGTCGATTGCCATGGACGACCTGCGAGATTCCGTCCACCTTGTTGTAGATAGTTCGCCAAAATCTGGCCATTGTTCAGATCAATGGCCTCCAGAGTTGTCAGTTCGGTGGGACGCACACTGACAATCTGTTCGCGATGGGGACGGCCTAGGGCCCGCATGAGAAAGTCGTTTTTCATGAGCGACGCGCGAACCATCGGCAAACGCGACGCCGTGCCCATGGCGGCGGCCGCCGCGAACTCGGCCGCGACCTGCCCCTGCCAAATGCCCGGGTTTGACGCGGCGACCGCCTTGGCCCAATCTTTGGGCTCGACCGCGAACTTGCCGTTGCCGTTCGGCGTTTTGCTCGACCATTCCCACTCGGTGCTTGTGCGGATGATCGTGATGGGCTGCCCCGGCACGGTCACGCGCGCCTCCAGGCAAGCGGCTGCCGGATTGGGACCGGCCCCGCCATTCTTGGCGACCAGCAGAATCTCGTTGTCGCCCGCTTTCACAAAACCAGCCAGCGAGACGATCTCAACGGACTCCCAGCTGTCGTCGGCCGCCACGCGGCGCCCGTTTACGTAAAGCACGTAGCTGTTGTCCACCGTTAACGCCGCGACGGCATTCGTCGGCGCGCCAGCCAGCTGGAATCGGTGACGTACAGAGATTGTCTGATCGGAAGGTGGGTTCGGCGAACCGGTTCCATCGGTGGACCAAATCCACTGAGCGGCGGCCAGCGCCGGACCGGCGGCCGTGCCAGCCGTGGCCAATGCGTCCGGTTTCCCGCTCGCCTTATCGTTCCCGTTCGCGGGCGGCGCGGTCGGTCGTTTGCCACGCACAACCGGGGCGTCGATCCGCTGCGGG
>JBJTOW010000029.1:0-10656 GCA_046074805.1 Planctomycetota bacterium
TGGGCGCCGAGTACAAAGGTGAACATGGCGACCATCTGACGCCGAGCACCCTGCGGGAAAACTTGATCGCTGGCGTTCTGTTTGTGCTCTGCATCATTTGCGGCGTGTTCCCATACCAGACGATTCTCAAATACATGGATCCGACGGTCAGCCGCCAGGTGCGTGACTTGACCGATTACGCGCGGCGACTCGAAGCGTCCGCCAAAGCGGCGAAGGAAGCCGATTCGGAAGCGGAAAAAGCGGTTTCCCGCCGCGAACCTCTCGATGGCGCCACGCGTCCTTCTGCGACCGACGCCGCCGCCGATCAGCGTGCTGTCGGTCAGCGTGCCGCTGATCAGCTTGCCGCCAGCGTGCCCGTCGCGGGCGCCGCTCGCTAGTCCAACCACTTTCGGCCAAGGCGTTTTGCCGTGAATCTACACGTTCTTGTCAGCGACTTGATTTCCGACACGCAGGGGAGCGTTGCGAAGTTCCTCCCCGAGTTGGTGATATCCGCGACGATCGTCGTCATGCTGCTGACCCGTGTGTCGCCATTGAGCCGCTTCGTAAGCTCGTTTCTGATTTTCGTCATCGGCACACTGGCCGCCATCTCGGTCACCGGTCCATGGACGGGAATCGCTCGACAAGAGTTGTTCACCGGCATGTTGGTGTACGACGGATTCACGGTGTATTTGCGGACAATACTGCTGTTGTTCGCTCTGCTATTCGCACTCTTCACACGGCTCTCCGGCCTTCCCGATCGCTCCGATGGCGCCGACATCTACACGTTGGTGCTTGGCTCGACGCTTGGGATGTGCTTGATGGCTTCGGCGAACCATCTGCTGATCGTTTTTCTCGGCGTGGAAATGGCGAGCGTTCCTTCCTACGCGCTGGCCGCGATGCTGAAGGGGCGACGACAGAGCAGTGAGGCGGCCCTGAAGTACGCGGTGTATGGCGCCGGCGCTGCCGGCGTCATGATCTATGGAATCAGTCTCATCGCTGGCTCCCTCAACACGCTCCATCTGCCAACCTTGGCTCTTCAGTTGGCCGAGCGATTGGGCGACATGTCGTCCGAGCAGACCATGGTGCTTGCCATGGGCGCGTTGTTCCTAGGCGTTGGACTCGCATTCAAACTGTCCGCCGTTCCCTTCCACTTCTGGTGCCCCGACGTGTTCGAGGGTGCTTCCGCCGAAGTGAACGCTTTCCTGAGCATCGCTTCGAAAGCCGCCGCTCTGGCCCTTTTGGTGCGAGTGGTCGCGGGCTTCGGAACGTTGCCTCCAGCCGCCTCGCCACCCAAATCGGCGATGGTCGAAGCCGAGCAACGTCTGATAGCGAAAACCCAATCGCACCTTGATCCGCGCTTCGTCGCCGTGACTCGCTTGGACGACACGGCAGTTAAGCCAGCCGACGCCAAGCCTGCGGAAACGCCAGTGGGTGGGGCGAAGCCCGAGGCGGCGTTGGCGGCTCCCGAGCCGGGTGAGATCTCGGCGTTGGCTCGCAAGGTGACTCTCGAGCGGCTCGCACCGGTCCGAGGTTTCGCGGCGAAGTTGATCGCCTTGTTGGCGGTGATCACTTGCACCTTCGGCAACTTGGCCGCTTATGGCCAGACGAACATCAAACGCTTGTTCGCCTATTCCACAATCGCCCATGCTGGTTACATGATGATGGCGGTGCCCGCCTTCTTAGTGATGGCCGACTTGAACGCCTCAGCCGCGACCGCCGCCGTGGCGGGCCTGTCGATCTATCTGTTCGTTTACATGTTCATGAATCTCACGGTGTTCGCGATCATCGCCTTCTGGCGTAACGCGTACCGCACCGAGCAGATTGAGGATTACGCGGGCCTGATTCGGCGCTCGCCCGTGCTGACCGTCTGTTTCACGATCGCGTTGTTCAGCCTGATTGGCCTGCCTCCGTTGGCCGGTTTCATCGGTAAGTTCGCCGTGTTCGCTCCGTTGGCGGACGGTTATCGTCTATCTGCGGCAGTCGGCGCGCCCGCCAATTTCCTGCTTGTGATTCTGATCCTTGGCGGTTTGAACACGGCGGTCAGCCTGTTCTACTACCTGCGGGTCGTGAAGGTGCTGACGATCGACGCCGAGCCGAAGGAACGCCGCCCAGGTGAGCTCACCTATCCATGGCTCCAACCGGCGTATGTTTGCCTTGTGGCCGCCCCGCTGCTATTCCTCATTGTCGGCTGGTCTTGGCTGCACGAATGGTCTCTTGAAGCGGCACGGCACATTCTCGGCTAGGCCGGGGGACACGAAAAATGAGTTCGAAAACGACGAACGCGGTTCTCAATCGGCTGATTCGCGTTGTGAATCGCACTTTGCCCGCCTATCTGCGAGACGCTCGTCCGTGGAGCTACCCGGGGCGTGAGTCGGCGTTGGAAACGTTGCTCGATGTTGGCACGCAACAGGTAGAGACCGCCGAACGGTTGTCGGGCTGGGTGCTCGATAATGGCGGCGCGCCGGAGAGTGGCGATTTTCCACTGGCTTTTACGAGCTACACCGTTTTATCGATCGACTATCTGATCCGTGAATCGCTTCGGCGCCAAACGGGTGTCATTGCCGCGATCGAAGCGGCGATTGACGATATCGGAATGGTGCCCAACGCGGTCGCGTTGCTGCAAGAAGCACTGGGAGAAGCGAAGGCCCATCGAGACATGTTGACCGATGCGGCGAGCGGCCCGGCCCGATCCAGCGCCGGCCACTCTGCGGGCGTTTCCAGTGGCGCTCACTCGGGACACTAACGGCCGTGGCCGAAGCAGCGAGCGACCTTGGGTTGGACAAACTCGATCTCTCGGGCGTCGATCTTTTCGACACCCACGCCCATCTGAATAGCGACGAATTCGCCGAGTCGCTGCCCGCCGTGCTGGAACGAGCTGCCTTGGCGGGCGTTCGGACAATGCTCGTCGTAGGCACGACGCTCGCCTCCAGCCAACAAGCGGCGGCGATTGCGGCCCGTCATGTTCCGTTGTTCGCGTCGGCCGGCATTCATCCGAACTACTGCGCCGACGCGGCCGACGATGATTGGCCTGCGGTCGAACGACTGTTCGCCCTTCCCAAGGTTGTCGCAGTCGGCGAGACGGGGCTCGACCGTTACTGGGACATGGTCAAGTTCGACACACAGCAGGATTATTTCGACCGCCATTTGCGGCTCGCCCAAAGGCTTGACCTGCCCGTCGTGATCCACATGCGCGATCGAGGCCGACGTGCTGGAGATGCTTCGCGAAGCCACTCGGCGGGGACATCTGCGGGGCATCATGCATTCGTTCGCCGGCGCCGCCGCCACGGCCGAGGAATGCCTGGGAATGGGATTGCACATCAGCTTCGCGGGCATGGTAACTTATAAAAAAATGGAAGACTTGCGGCGGGTAGCCGCGTCGGCGCCAGCCGATCGCATCCTTGTGGAAACCGATTCGCCCTACCTGTCTCCCCATCCGTTTCGTGGACGAAAGCCGAACGAACCCGCGATGGTGGCCCACACGGCCGCGTGCGTCGCCGCCGCTCGCGGACAATCGTTGCGTGAACTGGCGCGGCAAACCACCGAAAACGCGCGGCGTTTGTTTCGGGTCTAAGGCATAGCCATGATTGAAATCCGCCGCTTGCATCGGCAGTTCGGTCGGACCTGGGCGGTCAACGATATCTCGTTCGAAGTGCCCGCGGGCAAAGTGTTCGGCTATATCGGACCGAACGGCGCGGGCAAGACGACGAGCATGCGGATCTTGGCGACGCTCGACAACCCAACCTACGGCGACGCGCTCGTCGATGGCTTTTCGGTGATCAAGGATCCGGATCGAGTGCGGCGGCGACTCGGGTTCATGCCCGACGCGTTCGGCACCTATCCGAATGTGAACTGCCACGAGTACCTCGATTTCTTCGCTCGGGCATACGGCCTGTCCGGCAGCGATCGGCGCCGGGCACTCGACCGCGTGATGAGCTTTACGGGACTGGACGAATTAGCCGAAAAGCCGATCCGGGGACTCTCCAAAGGCATGAAGCAGCGGCTTTGTCTGGGGCGGGCGTTGATCCATGATCCGCCAGCCCTGGTGATGGACGAGCCAGCCGCCGGACTCGATCCCCGTGCCCGAATCGAGTTGCGGGACATGATCAATCATCTCGCCGCGCTCGGCAAATCGATTCTCATCAGCTCGCACATCCTGACGGAACTGGCGGAGATGTGCGATCGCGTCGCGATCATCGAACGCGGCCGGTTGCTGGTGAACGGCACTGTGGAGGAAATCCGCCACAAGCTCGTGCCCCATCGCGAGGTGAAACTGCGGGTCCTCGGCGACACCGCCCCGATCGAAACCTGGCTCAGCGATCAGACAGGAATCAGCCGAGTGTTCGTCGAGGGAGACTCGGTGCGGTTCGCCCACAGCGGTCCGCGGGAAGACGAAGCGGATATGCTGCGGGCGATGATCCTAGCAGGGTTGCGGATCGCCGAGTTCGGCAGCCACATCACGTCGCTCGAAGAAGTCTTCATGCGGGTGACGAGAGGAGAAGTGCAATGAGCCGCGTTATCGCTCGTTTCGCCAACCGCTCCATCCACCCAGCGACGGTTCCCTTCAACATCGTCTCAACCACCGTCGCCGCCATGATCGCGGTGGCAACCTGGGCGGCGGTGTGCGGCGCGCGGCCAGTGGCCGCTCGGGCTTCCAGCGAACAATCGCTGCTCGAACGGGGACGGGCGATTTACGTCGATCAATGCGCGGGCTGCCATGGAGCCGAAGGACAGGGACACGCCGAGCATTACCCGCACCAACTGGTCGGCGACAAATCGATCAACGAACTAGCGAAGCTTATCCACGACACAATGCCCAAGGATGCGGCCGAGCTGTGCGTGGACGAGGACGCGCGAGCGGCCGCCGCCTACATCCACGAGACTTTCTATTCCCCCACCGCGCAGGCTCGCCGCAAGCCGCCGCGCGTCGACCTGTCGCGATTGACGGTGCGCCAATACCAACAGTCGCTCGCCGATATTCTTGGGGCCTTCCGGCCTCAGACCGCGTTTCCGACAACCGCTGGATTGCGGGCCGAATATTACAAGAAGCGACAAACTAGTCGCGACAATCGCGTGTTGGAACGCGTCGATCCGGCCATCTTGTTTCAGTATCGCGACTCCAGTCCCGACCCCGCCACCATCGAGCCTCCCGAGTTCGCGATGCGTTGGAACGGCTCGGTCATTGCGCCGGAGACGGGCGAATACGAGTTTGTGTTGAAGACTGAGAATGGCGCCCGTTTGTTCGTGAATAACACGCAAACCGCCTTGATCGACGCGTGGGTCCGTTCAGGGAACGGCGTCGAGTTCCGCCAATCGATCAAGTTGCTCGGCGGCCGCGCCTACCCGCTGCGGCTCGACTTCTTCAAATTCAAGGAAAAAACCGCGTCGATCGCCTTGTGGTGGCGGAAGCCGCGGCGGACGGTCGATGAGCCGCTGACGGACCGCGAATTGCGTACGGCCACGGTTCCCGAAACGTTTGTCGTAACGACCGCTTTTCCGCCGGACGACCGCAGTGTCGGATACGAACGGGGCGCGGCGATCTCCAAGGCGTGGGATCAAGCGGCGACCGACGCCGCCTTGGAGACGGCCGCCTATGTCGCGTCACGCTTGCCGGAACTGGCCAACGCGAAGCCGGAAGACCCCGAGCGCGTCGAGCGTCTCAAGCGTTTTTGTCGGCGTTTCGCCGAGCTGGCTTTTCGTAGGCCGCTTACCGACGAACAGGCGGCAACGCTCGTTGACCAACAGTTCGCGGCGGCGGGCGATGTCGAAACGGCGGTCAAGCGAGTTGTGCTTCGAACGCTGAAGTCGCCGCGGTTCTTGCTTGTCGAGGTTCCCGACGGACCACCGGATGCGTACGACATCGCCGCGCGACTATCCTGGATCCTGTGGGACTCGATTCCCGATGCTCCGCTGCTCGCCGCCGCGTCCCAAGGCCAACTCGCTGATCCGGCGGTCGTGCTGCGGCAGGCGCAACGCATGGCGGCCGATCCCAGAGCGCAGGCGAAATTGGCGGACTTCTTCCGGCAATGGCTGCGAATCGACGAGTCGCCCGATATCGCGAAGGATTCCGCGCTATTCCCCGCCTTCTCGCCGATGTTGGCCGCCGATCTCCGGACATCCCTGGAGCTGTTCGTCCAGCAAAACATCGCCAGCGACGCGGCCGATTTCCGCGCGCTGCTTTCCGCCGAAACGGTGCCGCTCTCGCCGCGGCTTGTGGCTTTCTACCAAGCCAACGGCGACGCTGCCCCAGTCGACTCGGGGACATCGCCGACCGCCAACGATGGACTAACCGAAGCATTGACATCGGCCACATTTCGCGATGTGCCCCTTGATCCGGGGCAGCGGGCTGGATTGCTGACCCACCCCTATTTGCTTTCCACGTTCGCCTACACGGCGACCAGCTCTCCGATCCACCGTGGCGTTTTTCTATCGCGGAGTCTCCTGGGGCGGTCGCTCAAGCAACCTCCCGAGGCTGTCGCGCCGTTGTCGCCGGACCTGCACCCGCAATTGACGACGCGCGAACGCGTCGCATTACAGACAAACGCCGAGAGCTGCCGTTCGTGCCACAATCTGATCAATCCGCTCGGTTTTACCCTGGAAGCGTTTGATGCGACCGGTCGACTACGACGCGAAGAGAAGGGCCGCGCTATCGATGATTCGGGGACGTACTTTACCCGCGAAGGCGAAGAAATCCGTTTCCGTGGGGCTCGCGAACTGGCCCGCTTTTTGACGACAACAACGGAAACACGTGACGCGTTCGTCGAGCAGTTGTATCATTATTTGGTGAAACAGCCGTACCGGGCGGCCGCCGAGCCTGAGCAGCGGCGGTTGCGCGAGCGGTTCGCGACCGAGAACCACAACATTCGCGGATTGGCCGCCTCGATCGCCGCCTCATACGCTAGTTCGCCAGCGTCCACAGCCAGCGAGTCCCCACCTCAAGTCCCAGCACCGCCAAAGCCGTAGAGGCGTCGCCCGTTTCGTCTTCGCTTAGAAGGATACAACCATGCCGCGTTTCGCTACCCGCCGTGATTTCCTCCGCACCCTGGGTTTGAGCGCTGCCGCGTTGCCGTTCGTGACGAACCTGCCGAGCCTCGGCTTCGCCAATCAGGGGCAGCGGAAGCAGCGGTTGATCATTTTGTTCAGCCCCAATGGCGTCGTTCCGGGCAATTTCTGGCCGGACGCCGAGGGTCCGCTGACCGCGTTCAAACCGAGCCTGGAACCGCTCGAGCCATTTCGGGACCGCGTGCTGACGTTGCATGGCGTGTGTGACAAAGTCCGCGGCGACGGCGACAACCACATGCGCGGCATCGGCTGCTTGCTGACCGGCATCGAGTTGTTTCCGGGCAACATCCAAGGGGGATCGCACACGCCAGCGGGCTGGTCGAGCGGCATTTCGATCGATCAGGAGTTGAAGAATCACCTCCAGTCCCGCGCGGAAACCCGGACCCGCTTTGGGTCGCTCGAACTCGGCGTGCTCGTCCCCGAACGGGCCGACACGTGGACCCGCATGTCCTATTCCGGCCCTAATCAACCGCTGTCGCCGATCGACGATCCGTACCGGTTGCTCGACAAACTGTACGGTCGCCGCAAAGACCGACAGGCTCTCCGCAGCGTTTTGGATGGAGTGGGCGAGGATCTGCGGAAAATCGAGGCGGCGGTGAGCGGCGAGGACCGTCAGTTGCTCGCGCGGCAGGCGGAATTCGTGCGGGAAATGGAACGCGAATTGAGCGACCCGGAGAACGTCGACAGCTTGGTCCACCCAGCGCCCGAACTGGAACCCGGCGTGAAAGAGGACAACGACAACATGCCGCGGCTCAGCCGCATGCAAATCGATCTTTTGGTCCACAGTTTGGCGGCCGATTTCGCGCGGGTCGCGACCTTCCAGTTCACCAACTCGGTGGGGCAAGCCAAAATGCGGTGGCTGGGTATCGAAGAAGGCCATCACGAACTGTCGCATAACCCAGACAACGACGACAAATCGCAAGACAAGCTGACGCGTATCAATCGTTGGTACTGTGAGCAACTGGCGTATTTGGCGAAGCGGTTGGCGGAAACGCCCGAACCGGGCGGCAGCGGCAATTTGCTCGACAATACGCTGATCGTTTGGACCAACGAGCTGGGCAAAGGCAATTCGCACACGCTCGACAATATCCCGTTTGTGATGGTCGGCAACGGGCTGGACTTCAAAATGGGCCGCTCGCTCCGCTTTCCAAAGCTGTCGCATAACCGGCTGCTGCTTTCGTTGGCTCACGGCATGGGACATCCGTTGTCTCGGTTCGGCAACCCGGACTTCTGCGGCGACGGTCCGTTGACAGGTTTGAGCTAGTGCATTGTCAAGCCTTCAATGGATGGGGACGACGGCCTGACAAGCGTCGCACTGGAATCGGCTCACGGAGAATTCAAATGACGACATCCCAGTCCGATCGCCGCGGATTTCTCCAGCAGGCGGCAGCCTCGGCTGCGGTAGCAGCCACGGGCACGAAACTCGCTTCCTTGGCGGAGACGACGTCGGCCGCCGAGCGTCCCGAGACCGATGCGGCGAAGACGCTGCGCGGGACCGCCGAACATTGCGTTTTTTTGTGGCTAGGAGGCGGGATGGCGCAGATCGACACGTTCGATCCCAAGTCCCGCGGAGACGCGAAAGCGAGCCCGAAAAAAGCCGGTTGTTACTACGACTCAATCGACACGGCTGTTCCCGGCGTGCGGTTTTGTGAACACCTGCCGCGAACGGCGAAGATGGCGGAACGGCTGACGGTCGTCCGCACGGTCAACCACAAGGTAGTGGACGAGCACGCGTTCGCGACGAATTTGGTGCACACAGGCCGGGGCATTAGCGGCACGGTCACTTATCCGTCGATCGGCTCGATCGTCGCACAACAACGCGGCGCCGTGGATTCCTCTGTCCCGGCTTACATGCTCATCGGCTACCCGAACGTCAGTCGCGGCCCCGGCTTCCTCGGCGCGCGGCATGGCTACGTGTATCTGGTGGACACTCAGAGCGGACCGGCCGGATTCACGCGTCCCGAAGGCGTAACGCCCAGCCGACAGTCGTCGCGGGAGCGGCTGTTGGGTGCCGGTCGCGACGCCCTCCCGGCGCAGTCGCTGCTGGCCGATTACCGCGCCGCACAGGACGACGCATTGCGGTTGGCCGGCCCAGCCTTCATGCGAAACTTTCAACTCGACGAGGAACCGGCTACTTTACGGGAGCGGTATGGCGGCGAGTTCGGCCAGCGGTGCCTACTCGCCCGACGGCTTGTGGCGTCCGGTGTCCGGTTCATCGAGGTCTCCCACAATTTGAACTTTATCAATGGCACCGGCTGGGACACGCATAACCAGGGACAGCTTGAGCAGCATGGATTGATTCGCGAACTGGACGCCGCTTTGGCGACGTTGATCGAGGATTTGGAACAACATCGGTTGCTCGACAAGACACTGATCGTCGTGGCGACCGAATTTGGACGGCCCGCGGAGTTCGATGGCGGAGGCGGCCGCGGCCATCAAGGCTCGACATTCTCGATGGTGCTCGCGGGTGGCGGATTGCGGCACCGAGGAGCTTGGGGCGTGACCGACGAACTGAGCAAAAAGGTGTTGGAATCGCCGGTATCAATTCCCGATTTTCATGCCACCATCCATGCGACACTGGGCATCGATCCGGCCGCCGAATTGAAGGATGGCGCGCGGCCGGTTCCCATTACCGATGGTGGCCGACCGATCGCGGCACTGCTGAGCTAGCGATTAAAGAGCACAGCCGTGCGAATGTCCGTCGCTTGTCGGATTTCCAAGAGGTTCTTCGGCCGAAGGATGCGTCAAGGCACCCCATGGCGAGCGACATGAACAGGAACAGTGGCGCCGCACTGGCTTCGCTTGGGTTGCTCCAGGAAAAGCTCGCGGAGGAATACCCGCCGCGTTGGCCATGGACGGTTTCGCTGTTGCTAGGCGCGACGCTTAGCGGCGGTCTCGGACTGGCCGACCTGATCGCCCATTTAAGATCGCCTCAGTCGACCGGTGTGCCGCCTTGGGTCGCGCTATCGTTGGGCTTGGCGGCTTTGGAACTCGCCTATTTAGTGTTTCTATTGCAGGTCCGCCAACGAGCCGCGTTTCATTGCGTCGCAGCCGTCTTATTGGCGATGGCGATGGCGAGCGCCTCGCTGCTAGGCGTCTCGCTCTTAGCGAGCGTGGATAATCCGCTGCTCGTTTATTTGGGTTTGAATGTTTCGTTCACCAATACTCGTATCGCGTGTTTTCTGCTAACGAGTATCCATACGATCGGCGCATTGGCCGTTGAACGTTTCGCCCCTCGGCCGCGTTCAGGACAAGAAGGATCATTTCCTCCTTGAAGTCGGTCTGCGGCGTTCTTCAACCCAGACTGCCGCAAGATCATGTCGGCGGCACAGGGCAAAGCGGTGCCCAAGGGCACCGCACTCCAAAGACCGCAGCGTCGAGTTTGACTTCTACGCTCGGCTGTCGGTCGAGGCGGAGAGGCGGCGGCGGCACGCGGCGGCACGCGGCGGCACGGGGTAAAGCGGTGCCAAAGGGCACCGCACTCCAAAGACCGCAGCATCGAGTTCGAATTCTATGCTCGGCTGTCGGTCTCGGCGGAGAGGCGGCGGCGGCACGCGGCGACACGGGGTAAAACGGTGCCCAAGGGCACCGCACTCCAAAGACCGCAGCGTCGAGTTT
>JBJTOW010000030.1:0-9982 GCA_046074805.1 Planctomycetota bacterium
CGCCAACGGTCCACGGGTTTGACGAAAGTGCCCGCGGACGTAAGCGAACCAACCATTCGGCGGTCGTTGTGTGAGCGCCGCCTTGGAAGACGCCACGTTGGAAAAAGGCACGCCTTTCTGGGGCAAATTGGCACCTATATCGGCACCCGCCTTAGCCGCCATGTGGGCGGCTGTCGCATGGTTTGACGGCTTGGAGTGGCGCATGGCGGAGCGGGCTGCTAGATTTCCTGTTCGCTGGGAACAACAAACGGCTGCCGGTACTCACGGGTCAGGAAGGCGTTGGCGGCGGCGTTATCGCCGAAGTTCTCTTGAGCGGAATCGGGATGCAGAAGAACGCCCAGTGTGAGTTGAGTCGCGGCCATATCGACGTTGTTCTCTCCAAGATGCTTCACCGTCCGCTGCAATGTCTCTTGGACATCGTCGTGAACTTTCAATTTGGACAGAGCCGCGCTGATGTCCGCGATCGGCGCCGGCTTTCCGAGCCGCCAGGAGATATTGCCCGCGTGGCACAACGCGGTCGATTGATGGCCTTCGATAATCGGGGCATTTAGCGATTCGGACTTTCGGCTACGGACCGCGTTGATGAAGTTGGCAAAATGGTTTTCGGACGGCCGTTTCGCCTCGAAAGCTCGGACCAGCTTGCCATCGCGATCGAACAGCGAAGTGGCGGCGATTGAGCCTTCGGTGCCGTGGAACAGCCACCCACCCCCAAAGCCAGGCCGGAACGGCGCCGTCTTTAGACCACGGGTCTCCGAGACAATCGTTTTGTCGCCAAAATCAAACACGCAAACTTGCGTGTTCGGCGTGTCGCCAGCGTCTTCATACCCGACGCGGCCACCATAACTGATCACGGCATTGCCCAGGCCGGTCAATCCCAGGCCCCAACGGCAAATATCAATGGAATGGATATTGTTGTTGCCCAACTCGCCGTTCCCTGTCCGCCAATCCCAATGCCAGTCGTAGTGGAACGTGCGGCGGGTCAGGGGGCTCAATGGGGCTGGCCCAGCCCACATGTTGTAATCGACGTTGTCCGGCACCTTGTACTCGCCTTTGGGGCCGATCGAGCCGCGCTGGCCATAGATGATGCTTCGAGCGAGCTTAACTTCGCCCAGCTTTCCGGCCTTCATGTACTCCACGGCTTCCGCCAGCGCCATGTTCGAGCGGTTTTGCGTGCCGCCTTGGCAGATGCGGCCCGTTTTCTTCGCCACCTGCACGATGCGTCGGCCCTCGCTGATGTTGTGGCTAACCGGCTTCTCGACATAGGCGTCTTTTCCCGCCTGCATCGCCCAGATCGCGGCCAAGGCGTGCCAGTGATTGGGTGTGGCGATAAACACGGCGTCGACTTGTTTGTCGTCGAACGCCTTGCGCATGTCCTGAATAGCCTGCGGAGCTTTGCCTTGCTGACTTTCGACGGTCGCGGCCAGTTGCGAGGCCAAATCGCGATCGGGATCGCACACATACGCGATCTCGACATCCGGCACCTTGCTCAACTCGGCCACGTGCTGCTTGCCGCGGATACGGCAGCCGAGCACCGCCACGCGCACCCGGTTCGATGGACTGCCCGTGGATTTCTCTTCGGCGAATACCGGTGCGGAGACGCCGGCAGCGGTGGCCGCCGCAGTGGCGAGCATCGAGTCTTCCAGAAAACGACGGCGGCTGAGCCAGTTCATCGCAAACTCCTGATCGAATAGGAAATGTTTCTTGAAGCTAGCGCACTTTGAAGCTAGTGCACAGAGCTCTCGTTACGCGGACGGCTATGTGGACCGCGGGCGGACGAGGCGCCAACGCTGGCCGAGTCCCGGTGTTTACGGCTTCAGTTTTTCAGTTGTTCAGTTTTTCAGTTTCTCGGTGGCCGCGGCTCGGGCTTTCGCCATGATATCGGCGATGGCGACCGGCGCTCCGCCTTGCCGTTTACTCTCGTCGGCGGCTTCCATGAAGGCGAATACCTCGAGTGTTTCCGCGAGTGGAACCGGCGCGGCGCCCGTTTTAAAAAACTTGGCGATCTCGCGACACAGCGGTTCGTAGCCGTCTCCTTTGGTCATCGGCACAATCGCTTTCGCGCCGAAGACAACCGCGCCGAAATCAGCCTTGTGGCGACGCAGTCCACGATAGGTGCCGGTTCGGCCGTTGGCCCAAGCCCCGGTGACGACATCGGCGTCTTCGGTTTGCAGACGGGTCACCGATTGGCAGCCAGGCCCCATCAATTCGAAAAGCGCATCCACGCCATGGACGCCGTAAAAGAACAGGTCGGGTGTGCCCTCCTGGTACGAGCATGGGCCCCAGGTCATCGCGCCCGCGATACCGCCGTGAGCCGGATCGCGTTTGAGTTCCTGCAATCCACCACCGAATCGGACCGAAGAGCTCGAGAAACACGGCACCTTATGCCGTTCGGCCAGCATCGCGATGGCGATCGCGTCGGCTAGTGAACCGGCCAGCGGCTTGTCGATAAACAGCGGTTTGCCAGCCTGAATAACCTGCCGCGCCTCTTCGAGGTGGATACGGCCATCGACGCTTTCCAACAACACGACGTCGACGCGTTCGAGTAGCTTTGGAATCGAATCGACAATCTCGATCCCCATTCCGCGTAAGTCCTCGGTGAATTTGGCGACCCGGGTCTTGCTGGGACCGAAATCGGTGCCTCCCGGATAACCCGCGACCACCTTGACACCCGCTAGGTCGCCGACCGCTTTCGGACCATTGAATAGCTTGGCGAAAGCGGGAACGTGGGACGTGTCGAGTCCGATCATGCCGGCTCGGAGAGGCATAGCTTCTTGCGCCGAAACGGAGTGTGAAGCGAAAGGCTGAGGATCGAGCGGCAAGCCAACCGCCATGGCCAACGCGACGAGACAGCCGAGCCGAGTCGTGGCCCAACCGAGGCGGGAAATTGGCGGATGGTACGCGAAGCAACGGCCCATAAAGGAGTTCCAGGGCGAAGTGGGCGGACGAAAAACATCAACGCGCGAGAATGTACCGAATCGTCGCGTGGCGTGCAAATCTCGGAGACCAAGCGAGGGCGGGCGGGCGGAAAGCAGCGTCAGTCGCGGTCTCGTCTCCGTTACCGTTACCGCCTTACACGCTTCGCCCAACAACGCCTGAGTGGTTGGTCAGAGCTGAAAATTGGAAAAAATCTGTGAGAAGAAAAACCAAGTCCTTCGATGAGCAAGTGCCGCGACGGACTAGGAATTCCGTCATACCCAGCAATTCATTACGGACGACGCCTGAGTCAGGACGTGCCTTCGCCTTCCGATAGCCGCTTCCGCCATTCGGTTTGCCACGGACGCTGTAACGCCACATCCGTCCGCAATTGGTCGCCAAGCAGGCGGCGACGCTCGTCGGAGAGGCCAGCGAACAACGCTTGATCGGTGAGTGGCCGGCCGTTCGCTGGTTCCCGCACGTCGACGACATCGGCCCAAAAATAAGTCCGGTCCCCCGTCGTCTTTCGGTCATAGACACGGCAAGTGACTCGGGCGAGGCAGGACCGCAGTAGTGGCAATCCGCCCAGGGCAGACTCGCACTCCAGCCCGGCCAGCTTGTCGTGATCGCGTCCCGAGGTCGCGGCGAAATGCCAAGCCAACTCCCCCTGCCCCTCGCCAAGCAGATGTGCGGCGAACTCGCCCGACGCGGCGACGAGCTCGGCGGTGTAGTGGTTTGGAGCCAGTGCAATCAACACGGTCGGCAAGGCGGAATCGATCGAGGCGGCGGACATCCAAGTGATGGTCGAACCGCCACGGCGCCCACGATATGCCGCGGTAACCACCCAAACCTCGCGGACCACGCGCCGGAAAAGATCGCGCACCGCGTCTTGTTGTCCCGTCGTCAACATAAGAATTCCACTCTCGCCTTTTTCCATTCGCGTTGATCATCGAAGTTTATCCGGTCCAGCGCCCACCGTGAGCAACGCTCGCGGGCTGGCCGCCTTTCGCTCCGCGAAAGGACGTGCTCTCGCGCAGCGAAAGCTGGTACATTCCCAGATAGCTGGCGGCAGTCATGGCGGACAGTTCGGAACACTGTTCTGGCGACCGCCGGCGCACTGCTCGCGGCAATCCGTTCCACCTTTGTTTCGGCCTGTCAATCGGAGGCAAATCTATGACCGTATCTTCTTCCCGCCGTGATTTCCTCGGCACTTCCGCTCTTGGCGTCGCTGGCCTGGCCGCCGGTTTCGCCCGTTTACCGCTCACCATCGCCGCCGATAAGGACAACGCCGCTGCGCCGCTGTTCAAAATCTCCGTGGCCGAGTGGTCGTTGCACAAAACCATTTTTGGCGGCAAGCTCAACCACCTGGATTTCGCCAAGACAGCGAAGGAGTCATTCGGGATCGACGCGGTCGAGTATGTGAATCAGTTCTTCCGCGACAAGGCCAAAGACGAAAAGTATCTGGCGGAAATGAAGAAACGGTGCGACGACCTGGGTGTTCGCAGCTTGCTGATCATGATCGACGGCGAAGGCAAGCTGGGTGACGCCGACGACAAGAAGCGAACCCAAGCCGTGGAGAACCATTACAAGTGGCTGGAAGCGGCCAAGTTTCTGGGATGCCATTCGATCCGCGTGAACGCGGCTTCGGACGGATCCTACGACGAACAACTCGGCCGGGCCGCTGATGGTTTGCGGCGGCTCAGCGAGTTCGGGGCGAAGTTGGGGTTGAACGTCATCGTCGAAAACCACGGTGGATTGTCGTCTAACGGCAAGTGGCTCGCCGCCGTCATGAAGCAAGTCAACCTGCCCAACTGCGGCACGCTGCCGGATTTCGGCAACTTCCACAGTTATGACCGCTACATGGGCGTGACCGAGACAATGCCATTCGCCAAGGCGGTGAGCGCCAAGAGCCACGACTTCGACGCCGACGGAAACGAGACGAAAACCGACTACCTGAAGATGATGAAAATCGTGCTCGATGCGGGGTACCGTGGATACGTCGGCATCGAATACGAAGGCAGCAAACTGGACGAAATGGCTGGAATTCGCGCCACGCAGAAACTGCTTGAACGCTGCCAAAAAGAGCTGAAGGCTTAAGGCCCACCGCGTGATCGAGCGGCCAGCCAAGATATTCGCCGCTGGCCGCTCGGCCTCGTGTCGGGCGATGGCGGGTTCCAGCGAGCCTATGCCGCTTTCCAGATGCGACGGAACTTTGCCGATGTTTGGCTTCGTTGGCAACAGGAATCCTCGGCGGCGCCAGTGCAGGAATTCCGCCCTATCGGCAACTCGTTACGGCCTCTTCCTGTTCTGGTTGGACTGTTGATTCCACCAGATTTCGATCCAATGGCCGGCCTGGACAAGATCGCCCGCATGCACTCCCACGGCGAAGTCGAGATCGCCATCGTCGTCGAAGTCCCCTTTCTCGATGGTCGCATGATAGGGGAACCCGACTTGCAGATTGTGCCGCGCGAATTCGCCCGACTCCGTCTGCTCTACGAGCACGATCGAGGGCAACGTTTCGGCTGCCAACGAATCGGGGCGGAAACGCGATGGCAGCCACGCGGTCACCACAATGTCCAGATCGCCGTCGTGGTCAAAGTCCCCCGTGACGGTCCGGCACGCTCCCGACAAATCGGTCAAACGACGATGACGGTAGCGTAGGGGCCCAAGGTTTTCGAGCCACTGGACGCCATGCCAGGGCGAAACGTAAAAGTTGTCAAAGGCGTCGCCGTTCGTGAGCAGGATATCGGTGTCGCCGTCCCCATCGAGATCGACGAGCTCGATTCCGTTCGAACCGTATGTCAGGTCGTCGGCCCGCCACAGCGAGCGGCGTTGAAACCGGCCGCCGCCGCGATTGAGCAAAGCATCGACGCATTCGGTTTCCTGGCTGATCAACGCCAACGCGTCCAAACGGCCATCCTGATCGAGATCAATTACCGGAACATGGATACTGCCGGGGCGAGGATCGAGGACTCGCGGGGTGAAACGCGGTGGCGCTGGCGGCGCCGACTCGTTTGTGTACAGCAACACTTTTCCGGTCCGGTCCAAGCCAAACTCCGCGACAATCAATTCAAGTCGCCCGTCACCATCGAAGTCGGCTGGCCGCACGTCGGCGACACGGCCTAGACCGTCGGCCAGCACGACGGTCTCGAAGCCTTCGCTTCCGTTCAATCGCCGCAAGCAGACAACACGTCCCAAATCATGGTCGTTGGCCGACGAACTGCCGAGATCGGCCACGAGCAGGTCGAGTCGCCCATCCGCGTCGAGGTCGCACGGTTCAAAACGGCAAGGGTTGCGGAGCTGCGTTAAGCGGCGCGGTTCACGAGTTTCCTGTCGCACATCGAAAGTCGAGATCCAACCGCTTCGCAAATCGCTCGCGACCATCACGGGAGCGCTGGCAGAATCGAGTCGCAACCAACGCATGTGGCTCATCGATGGCGGGGTCTTGGTATCTTCTCCGCGCCGCCAGCGAACGACCTCGAACGTCGCCGCGAACGACCGGGTAGCGCACGCGGGTTGCGGGTAGGTCATCCGCTCCGGCGCCTTGGAACGGAAGTAGTTGACCGTCGCTTCGATCGGCGGAGGCACCAGGTCGGTTCGGCCCGACCGGCCATACATTTGATAGCCGATCCGCACCTCGTCGTACCAAGCGTCGCGATGGAAGCTCTCGGGACGAGGAAGCGCGTGGCAGTCGCCACAAAACGCCTTGACTTGCTGCTCGGTCTTTTCGCTTGGCGGCACACCTTCGGCAGACGCTTCCGAGAGCCGCGCGAAACGCGCTGTCTCCGCGCGGCGATCCATCACGTGCCAGGCGTACCAGCCGGCGCTTACGGTGGCCGCAACTCCGACGATCGCCGTCATGAGTCGCCGTTGCTTCGCCTTGTATGCCATCCGTTACCCGCCTTTTGAGCCAAAATGACGTGGTGTTCGTCAAGGGCTTGCGATCCCCACAGCCAGCTTGCGAGCACGCTGGTCATTCGTTGCCCGGTGAACCGGGTGCCGCCGGAGCGACAGACAATAAGCGACGAGGGCCGCGACGTCATCGGGCCCCAGGCTCGCTGCGGCAGGGTGCGGAGTGCCAGGCATACCAACCGCGATCCGCAGGAAGATCGCTTCCCGTTCTTCGCCACCTTTCATCGGGTCCCGTCGGAGCTCGCGTGGCCAAGACGGAGCGTCGCGTTCGTCAAACAACATTCCAGCGGCGTCGTTTTCGCCGTCACCGTCGACGTCTTCGTCGCCACCGTGACAGCTCGCGCAGCCCGTGCTCAGGTAGAGCTTGCGTCCGCGATCCACCGCATTGCCGGTGGCGTCCCATATCTTAGGAAGCGCTACGGGCAAATGCGGCTCGGATTGCAGTTCCACGATTTCCCGCACTTCGTTCTCGTCGATCGGCTCGGACTCGTCGCGGTACGCCGCCTCGGTGCGCGCTCGGATTTCCTCGCGACGCCATCCGAGAATCTCCCGGGCCAGTTCCGTTCGCTCGCCGGCAGTTAATTGCGGAAAACCGGGCATGGAAGTCCCGGGGAGCCCGCTTTTCAAGACGGCGGCGACATCCTCAATCGATGGAACTCCGTCCCGGGAACTCACGATGCGATAGTGGTCGCGACGAAGATCGCGTGGTCGAGGCGTGAGGTGCCGAGCCGCCCGACCGTCACCATTGCCATGGAAACCGTGACAGGCCGAACAATGCCGCATATACAGACCCGAAGCCGTCGCGTTTCGCGCGCTTTCTGCGGCGCTCGGCGCACTGGACCGCGACTCCACTCGCAGTCGATGGAGCTCGGCCGTTAGGCCGGTATCCGCAGGGGTGAGCGCCAATCGCGTTCGTAGATCATGCATGCGGGCACGCCGCCACGACGCGGATTCGATTCGGTCGAACAACTCTTCGGCGCCGCTCGGCTCTGGACGTAGTGCCAAAGCGCAAGCCGCCGCTTCGAGCCATGCGTCGTCCACCTCGTAGGCGGCGATGAATGGCCGCAGTCGCGTTTCCGCTTGTCGATAGTCGCCGGTATCCAGCGCGAGTTGGCCGAGTTCGGCGTGGACGGCGGGATTCTCGTCGCCACCTGCATCCAAAGCGTGCAGCATGGCGCGGGCATCGTCAAAACGTCCAAGTTTGCGGAGCGTTCGAGCGAGGCCCAACGTCGCCGCTTCGCATTTGGGCGAGCGTGTCGCCAAAGCGATGAATTCGGCGAGCGCTAAATCGAGACGTGAACGTTGCTCGTACAACTCGGCGAGCTCGACCCCGGCCGACTCGCGTCGAGGCTCATGGGCGATCGCCGCACGAAGGTGCTTCTCCGCCTTGGCTGTATCACCAAGATTTCGCCAATACAGTCCCCACAGGTATTCGCCGAAACCGGTGTCGAATCCCTGCTGGGTCCAGGCTTCAAGGAACTGTCGGGCTGGCAGCGGCGTGCCACGAGCCAGGTAGCCGCGGACGAAGGCTTCGCCGATTTCAGAAGGTGCCGCGCCCGCGTCGTTGAGCGCGCCCATTTCCAGTTCCATGCCGTCACGGATTTCGCCCGCGCGGATCGCAGCCAAAGTCGCTTCCAGCTGCAACGCCTGGGGATCCGCCCCATGAGCCCGAGCGGCTTCCAGGCTTTGGCGCCACCGATCCTGCCGGCCAAGCGACCGAAAGCAGGCGGCGGCGAGTAAGTCGGTGCGCGGGTCGCTGGCAGTGAAACGAGTGGACAAACGCAGCCAGCCTTGAGCGGCGGAGATCGCGCCGGATTGATACCGTTGGGACGCCATCTGCCGAGCGAAAGTAGCACTGGCCCACGCCCCACCCCAAAGCGCCGTTACAGTCGCGAACATGGCCAAGACGACAATAAGGAGCCAGCGACGATCGGCGTGGGCAGGCGTTCGCCCACGTGCGGTCAACCATCTCTTCGACCTGTCCCAGCGCATGGCGATAGACTTTCTTCGCGAACACAAAATGCCGTGACCACTTCCATGCGCCAGACGCCGGGTGCAGTGGATAGGTCCAGCCACCAAATCATTGGCCTCTGGCTTCGCCAGCGTGCCGCTCTTTGGGCGGATCGGCGTGCCGTAACCAACCGTCCCGCAACCACTGCGAATTGAAACGCGCCAAAAAGATGTTTTCATACGGTTTCGCCACACCTCCTTCGTAGAGGCATAGGATGTCGCCGTTCGCCAGCGTCGCCAAGCTCGAGTAAGCGGACGGTCCATGATGCAACCGTCGCGCCATCGTCCAGGAACGTCCTTCGTCCACGCTTGCCCGCACCGACAAATGAATACGCTCGCCACTTGGCGGTCCATTCGCTGTTCGAGCGGGTGGATTGGGGTTGCTGAACAATAGCCATCCGGGTTGGTTTGAGGACGCAGGCCCGGCGGTGATTAGGCTTCCCTGGCACTTGGGGCATGGCAGATTGTGGTCGTGAGCGATTGGCGTCCAGGTTTCGCCGCCATCCTGGCTGGTGGCGATCCCACGATAGCCTTGAAAATCGCCCTGCATCCGAGTGTTCACCAGTAGCGTGCCATCAGCTCGTTCCACAACCTGACACTCGTTGCCGCCCACTTGGATTGGCGCGCCGATTCGCCACGTCTCGCCACCGTCGTCGCTAAGCATCATGTGCGAATTCATCTCGATCGGAGCCGTTGTGCCCGGGGCTGATGCCCCAGTCGCCGACGGCCTCTTGTGGTCGCATGGCACTATCAATCGACCGGCATGGGGTCCGTGCCGAAGTTGGATGCCGACGCCCGGGCCGGTGGCGACCCACTGCCAATCGGGTTTGACAACGACCGCCGAAATATCCCGGGGCCGGCTCCAGGTTTGGCCTTCGTCCCCGCTCGTGGCCTGGAGCACCTGGCGGTTCTCCCGGCAGAACAAGAGGTGGATCCGCCCCGTCTTTTGCTCGAACACCGGGCAGGGATTTCCGATCGTCACCCGCGCGTCGCCACCCTCTTCATGAACGATCGTCTGCGGCGACCAAGTTCGGCCTCCATCGTCGCTGCGTTTCACCAGCAAATCGAGGTCCCCATGGTCGTTCGCGCTGGTCTTCCGCCCTTCGCAGAACGCCAGCACCGTTTGCTTGGGAGTGGGAGTCACCAG
>JBJTOW010000031.1:0-3436 GCA_046074805.1 Planctomycetota bacterium
AGACGCAGAAAACTACGTACAACCGCTGCACCTCATGCAATGGGTCGGGTACGTGTCCACTCTGCAAAGGCCAGGGATGCGCCTCGTGTTACTGATCAAAAAGGAGAGCAAGACATGCCCCCTTCGCTTCCTTCACGGATAGGGAAAACCACCACGCGAAAGAAAATCGACGGAACTTCTCTGGTTTTCACTGTCGAGGTCGAAGAGGTATTCGCCGCGCCCTCCAACCCAGATAAGGCGTTCTGCCTCCAGAAGCTGAAGTTTGCGGATGGTGAAGTGGGCTATCGCTTTTGCTACTACATGATTGCCCACAAGCCGCGAATGAAAGGCAAGTGGGCATTCGGTCAATTCGCGCCCATGATGACCGCCGAAGAACTGAAAGTCGTGTTCGAGAAGATCAAGGCCAAAGGTTGGATCGACTGAAGTCAGCGCCGAACCAGCCGTTGCAGCAGACGGGGCCGGCATCACGGCTTTCCGGGGTTTGAAATCGTTCGAGCCGGCCCCGCTGCTGAACTGTGTCGTTAGGCGGACAAGAAACCGGAGGAAGCGACGTCATGGCCAAGGGCAACGACGGAAACTATCTTCAACACAGCATCGAGATTGCGGTCGCATGGCAGCTCGTGTCACGGACGGCCGGAAACCATCTGCACATCGCCCTCACGCACGGCATGGCGCCCTACGAACTGACAGGGCGAGTTCCGAATGGGCAAACCAAGGCCCAACTTTTCGGCGCACTCGCTCAATCCCGTAACCGTCGGCTCGATGGAGAGGCGCCGATCATCTCGGCGTACCGCGCATCAAACGCTAATCTTAACCAATATCCAAACACTGGCGAATTGCTTGCGTCTGTCATTGGACGAAACTGTCTAGCGGGCGGCATCACCGAAACAGATCCAGACAAGCAGGCGCAACTGAAAACGGTGTGGGGTGGGTCGAACGTGAATATCAGTTCGAGATCTTGGAGGCTCGAAACGACGTTTGACGGCGTACTGAGTTGTCCAGAGGCACTCTCGATGCCTTGGCTGTTCTCGAGCGATCCGATGACCTATCACGAGCAAGGCGAAGCAGACGACGATCAGCTCTATCGTGCGGACTTCGACCGGCTCGCTGATGTCCTGACTCGATATGGAGAAACGGGTAAGCCGGGGGCCGCTTGTCTCTTTGTCTATTCGGTAAGGCCAAGAGTTCGGCCCCTGTTTTGGTCGTTCGCTGAGGAGCTGGCCGGAAATCTCGGCGCCGACCTCACGACTGCCTGGATGACGCACCAGGGAGGCAATCGAAACCTCGCAGCGATCCTGTCGTTCGCAGCGATGTTACCTCCCGGCTGGTTGCCAGAGGGGATTTCCAATGGAAGATGAGCCGCCTAACGCGGGCGTTCGGCGACCAGCCATTGGCCGAGGTTGGACCAAAGATACGCGGAGGAACAATGAACCCGCTGCCACAACTCTCACGACGGGGATTCCTCGCCGCGGCCTCTCTGGCCGGTGCGTGCGCCGCGGACGGTGCGGCCCAGACGACAACCTCCCAGCCCGTGACACCGGGCGGGGAGACGGAGGCCACCCGGCTGCTCAAAGCCCGGTCGGCCGAAGTCCACGAGGAGGTCATTGAGGTCTCCAAGGGGGTTTATGTCGCCGTCGGCTACAGCGCCTCGAACGTCGGGCTGGTCGTCGGGACGGACGGCGTCATCGTTATCGATACCGCGATGGACCCGCCCGCCGCGAAGCGGATTCTGGAGCAGTTCCGCAAGCTCACGGACAAGCCAGTCAAGGCCGTCCTCTTGACTCACAGCCACGGGGACCACACCGGCGGGTTGCAGGTGTTCACCGAGAAGGACCACCCCGACGTGTGGGGGCGGTCGAACTTCGGGTCCGAGGACCGGCCGCTGAAGGCCGCCGGCCTGACGATCCAGCATGTGCGCGGCGTGAGGCAGGGCGGCTTCCGCCTCCCGGATGACCAGCGGATCAACAACGGCATCGCCCCGGCGGTTAAGCCGGCGGGGGGCGAGGCATTCGCGCCGGGTCTGGTTCCGCCGACGAAGACCTTCTCCGAGGAGCGCAAGCGCCTCGAAATCGCGGGGGTGAAGCTGGAGCTGGCGGCAGCCCCAGGCGAGACAGATGACCAGCTCTACGTCTGGCTCCCGGGGGCGAGGGTCCTGTTCTGCGGCGACACCTTTTACAAGTCCTTCCCGAACCTTTACGCGATCCGCGGGACCCCCTACCGTGACGTCCGCACCTGGGCCGCGAGTCTGGACAAGCTGCTGAAGGAAGGAGCCGAACACCTCGTCGCCGGCCACACTCGGCCGATCAGCGGCGCCAAGGAGGTCCGGCTGGTGCTGACGGACTACCGCGACGCGGTCCGCTTCGTCCACGACAAGACCGTCGAGGGGATGAACCAGGGGATGACCCCCGACCAGGCGGTGGAGTATGTCAAGATGCCGGCGAAACTGGCGAGCAAGGACTACCTCCGCGAGTACTACGGGAACGTGCCGTGGGCCGTCCGGTCGATCTTTAGCGGCTACCTTGGGTGGTTCGACGGCAACCCGACCAACCTCTTCCGCCTGACGCCGAAGGAAGAAGCCTCCCGCCTCGCCGAGCTGACGGGTGGGAAGGACGCGCTCGCGGCCCGGGCGAAGAACGCGCTGGCCAAGGCGGACAACCAGTGGGCGGCCCAGCTCGCCGACTACCTCCTCGCGCTCGACCCAGACGATGCGGAAGCGAAGCGGGTCAAGTCCGGGGCGCTGACAGCCCTGGGAGTGCGGTGTCTTACCGCCAAGGGCCGCAACTACTATCTGACGGTCGCCGCAGAGATCCTGGAGTCTATCGCGCGGAAGCGATAAGTTTTGAGTGGGTGGGCCGAACCAGGTGCTGCACCGGACCAGCGGGGGCAACGCCCTCCCAGATCGCGCAGCAGATCGGTGTCTACTGTTCTCACATCGTGGAAGACTTGGGTAGCAGAAAGGTAGTAGGGCATACCATGGGAACACGGATGACCAGTATGTTGCCTTTAAGTGCGTTACGATAAGCTCTGATGGAAAGGGATATTCCAAAGGCATTGATCTGTCATTCAGATCAGGGAAGCCAGTATCGAAGCAAACAATATCGAAAAGAACTTGCAAAGCATGGAATCCGCCCCAGCATGTCTCGCAGGGGTAATTGTTATAACAATGCCCCTGCAGAATCATTCTTTACGATTGTAAAAAGGGAGCTGGACCTAAGGAGCATGCGCACCAGAGAACAAACCGCTCAGGAGATCTTTGAATTCATTGAATGTTTTTACAACCGCAAACGAATCCATTCTGCCATGGGATATATCTCGCCGGAGGAACACGAATTCAATTTGTATTCCACTGTGTTTTTTCTGCTTTCGAACATACCAAGGCTTGATACCTTCATGCCTCATGATCCTCAGCACCCCATTCTGGCCGACTCTCACACCT
>JBJTOW010000032.1:0-3490 GCA_046074805.1 Planctomycetota bacterium
TGTCGGCCTCTTTGAGCAGCGTTTTGTCCCGCACTCCGCGATTGCCCAGGAATCGGATGTAACCGACGGTCGGCCGCTCCAAGACTTCAAAACGCACGACGACTCCACCCGGCACGTTGTCGGTGAAGGTGCGCACGTCGCGAAACAAGCCTGATTGGGTGAGCCGACGCACATCGCCTTGGACCAATTGCGGGTCGAACTCGCGGCCTTTTCGCGTTCGCAAGTAAGAATAGACTTTGCTCAATGCCGCCTTTTTGTTGCCCCGAATGATCACATCGACAACGATCGGCTGGCTCGGAACGCTACTATTTTCGGCGGTCGCTGTTTGGCCCGGCAAGACATCCGTTGGCCCGCCTACTCCCATTGGCCCCATGGCTCCCGCCGGCCCGCCTACTCCCGCCGGCCCGATGGGCGGCGCGGTCCTCGGCAAGGGTCCGAGCGGCGTGGCGCCTTGGGGCGACCCGCGTGGTGGCAGCGGTGTGATCGCCGGCGCGGAACTGTAGGGTCCGGTGCCGTAGCCGGAACCGTCGGATGCGTTAGGCCCGCCGCCCACGCCACCGCCGGGCGGCAATGGAGTGGTTTGAGCCGCGACGGCCGCGCACGTCGCGATGCTGATCAGGATTGCTCGTAACCAAATCGTAGGCCGCATACCGTTTTCGTTCCCGCTACGGGGGCGCAGCAGCGCGGTTTGTTCGACTTTTCAGGCCGGGTCGGTTACGGGGCGCGAGCGCCCAACAAACGGTGACCCGTCTCGCGGCGGAAGGAATACCGAATCCAGCCAGGGGGAACAAGGCGAATTCCCAAACATTCCGCGAATCGGCGAATTCCCCCGAAGCATGTGGGTTGCCAAGTTGGCCGCAACCCGCGCGGCTAGCTTAAATGCTGCCGCTTGCGCAGCCACCATTCGCCGCCTAACATGCCGGCGAACACCAGCAGCGTCCAGCCACGGTCCCACAGCGGCGATGGCGGCAGACGGCTGACGGTCATTTCACGGCGATCCGGAACCGCCGCCGGCAATTCGTCCAACTCCGACACGTGGAAATATCGGCCGCCGGACAGCGTCGCTAAGTCCCGCAGCAGCGGCTCGTCCTGCCAAGGAGCCCGAGTTTCCCGCTGAGGACGCTCGGCGATGATCGTCGTCCGAAGCGTCGCGTTCACAGCTTCCGTCGTTTTCGCGGCCGCCATTGGGTTCGCGGCGGCCATTGTTTTCGCGGCGGCCATTGGGTTCAACGCGGCCGGCACGTTCGCGGGTGCCAGCACGCTGATGTCGAACGAGCCCTCGCGCTGGGGCGTCCAACGCGCCTCGTACCGACCGGGATCATCGGGATTCGACGTCAGCGTTAGCGTCTCGCCGACTGTCTCGCCGTCCGTTTCGCCGACTGTCTCGCCGACTGTCGAACGGGCAGGATCGCCGGCGCCACCACGGCTGGTCGGCTGTTTCGAACTGGTCGGCTGTTTCGAACTGGATGGCTGCGTTGTGTTGGGCGTCTGAACGGCGGCCAGCGGTCGAATCACCGCACGCACCGATGCGACGGTCAGCGGCGCGCCGGACGCATCCAGCAACCTTGCCGAGATGGTGATCGTCTCGCCGAGCTCGATCCGGTCGCGATCGGTTTGCACCCAGCCGCGTCGGCGTCCTTCCGCCGATCGGCCTTCGCCGAGTAGGCGGATGAGCGCCGACCAGAAGGGGCCGCGGGCCGAATCGCGTCCCGCGCGTTCGGGCGCACGCCACATGCCGGGGAATCCAAGATAGGCCACTTGCGCGGCTCCATAGCGTCCGACCACCAACAGCGGACGAGGGCCGTCGGCGGTTCGCGTGGACGGATCGGAGTGTTCCAGCAACACGCGTCCCGTCGGCCGTGCCCGCATGGCGGGAAAAGTCCAATAGACGTCCCAACTCGGCGCTGTCCCGCCGCCAGCCGAAAGCGCGCGGATCAGCGGGTGGTCGCGTTCCGACAAGGGAGGCTCGACCGGCCACCCCCGCAGTTCCGGTCCGGACCGCGCGGCCACTTCCAACGTCGCGGCCGGCGCGAATTCCACGGGCCACAACTCCCGTAACGCCAGTCCCGGCGGTCCCAGGTTCCATTCGGCCCCGAACCTCGGTCCGGGTTGGTAGAGCAGTCCGCCCGCGTGCTCGGAGGCGAACCGCTGAATCCACGGCTCCCATTCCGGCCCCAGCCGGCTTGGGTCCGGATCAAACAACAGCAGCACGTCGTATTCAAGCAACTCCTCCGCCGATTGTGGAAGGCGATCGATCGGCTGGGTGCCCGATCCGGGCCGCTCTCCTTCGGCCGCTTGCAACCAACAACTGGAACGCAGCGACTCGTCGCGGGCTAGCCAGCGTTCGACCTTTAGGTATTCCCAGGTAGGCTCGCCGGCGATCACCAACACCCGCAGCGGCTCGCGTTCCACGACGATCACGGGGGGCGTCGCCTGTTCGTTGTCGGCCCAATCGGTTTCGCCCGGCAGCGGCTCAAGACGCACGCGGTATTCGTAGGACCCCGTCTCGCCGCGCTTCACGCGAAACAAGTGACGCTGCGGCGCCGTTCCCGCTGCCACGGGGATGTCGACCGTTTCGAGCCGCACGGGCTCTGATGGCTTTCTACCGTCCGTCGCCGTAGCGCCGTCCAAGCGGCGTTCCCAAAGCGAAACACGCAACGAACTGGCGGACGAATCGAATGCCGCGAGCACCGCTTCGATCTCGAACGGTTCGTCTTTCCAGACTCGGGGCGGCGCGTAAACGCCCGCGACACGCGACGAACGGGGACGAGTGGCTTCTCCCACTCCCACAATCAGCAGCGGCACGTTCTGATCGCCCGCCGCTTTAGCCGCTTCCCGCGGATCGTCCACGCCCGTGTGCTGGCCGTCGGTGAAGAGAACAATCGCCGCCGGAGGTTCGCCCGCCAACGCGTCGCGAATCGCGCGTCCTAATTCGGTATCGCGGCCATCGACAGGCCAATCCGACCCAGATGTCGATTGACCGAGCCAACGGGCGGAGGCGGAAAAGTCGGCGACGCGCGGCACGGCGCGTTGTCCCATCTCCCGCCATAATGCCCCGGCGTCACGCTGCAATCTCGCCTGCAACGCCTCGGCCCGCGACCGGCGCGACGCCACCGAGTTTGCCGAAGACGCGATGGAGGCGTCCCTGGTCTCTGGTCCGACCAAGCTATCCGGCAGCGTCTCGTCGACGATGCCCATCGAACTCGAAACATCGCGGAGCACAACCAGCGGCGGCTTGTGTTCGCGTTCCTCGACACGCACCCAGGCCGGTCCGAGCAGCAGCAGTCCGAGCCCTAGCCATACCGTCGCTCGCAGCGTCAAAGCGATACGAACCGACCACGGGCGCCACCGGCGCCGCTCGTCGCGATACATCCACCAGGATAGTGCGATACCGGCGGCCGCAATCAATAACGCGACCGCTACGCGCCCGGCGCTGTCCATTTCGGTCCAGACCCATTCGTACCGCGCCGCCCGTTCCACCTCGGTCACC
>JBJTOW010000033.1:0-5815 GCA_046074805.1 Planctomycetota bacterium
CGATCGCCGCCAGCCGGGTCATTTTGTGGAAAGGCCACTGCAGCGTCCACCAGATGTTCCAGGCCGCGCACGTCCATCAATTCCGAGCGAAGTACCCCGAAATAAAGATCCTTGTGCATCCCGAGTGCCCACGCGAGGTCAACGACATCGCCGACATCTCCGGTTCGACGAGCAAAATCATTCAGGTTGTCGAAGCCGCTCCGCCCGGTTCTCGGTGGGCCATCGGCACTGAACTGCACCTGGTAAACCGCTTGAAGAAAGAGCATCCCGAGCAGGAGATTCATTTCCTCTCGCCGGTCGTATGTATGTGCGCCACGATGTACCGCATCAATCTAGCGCATCTCTGCTGGAGCTTGGAAAACCTCGCAGCCGGTTCGCCGGTCAATATCATCGAGGTCGATGCGGCGACCACTCGCGAATCGCTGGTGGCGCTCAATCGGATGCTGGAAGTGAAATAGCTGGAAGTGAAGTCGCCGATTCCGCCGGAGCCAGCGTCATGTCCAAGTCCCGTCGCATCCCTGTACGACTCGCTTTCTTCTCGCTGCTTGCGATCCTGGTGATCGCGCTCGAACCGAGCGGCAAGCTGCGTGGTTGGCTCATGGGCGAAGCGTTTTTCGAGGGCCGCCCGACTCACGTTTGGCGGCAACAGTTGCTGTTGAAGTTGCCGGAAAAACGTGAAGCGGCGCTCGTGAAACTACGCGACGGCGGTCCCCCGTCGGTCCGGGTCCTGCGGGAACTGCTTGGCAAGGCCAGCGAACCCGAAGTCCGTTGGACGGCCGCCGAACTGCTCGGAGCGAAGAAAGGTGCCGCTCGCGAAGCCTCCACCGAACTGCTGGCCGCCCTCGCGGACAGCGACTCGCATGTTCGCTCGGTCGCCGCCACCGCCGTGCCCGATGTGGAAACACCCGCCGACTTGGCCGTGCCGGCGCTGGTTGCGCAACTGCAAAACGAAAGCACCGTGCCGTTGATTCGAGCGTTGAGCCGTTATGGGGCGGATGCCAAGCCGGCGACCAACCGCTTGCTCGAGCTCGCGGCGGCCGAGTCGTTGGAAGTCGAAGTGCGGTGGAACGCCATCCGCACGCTCGGCAAGATGCGCGAGGCGGGAGCGGACGCGATTCCGGCGCTGTTGCCGATGCTGGGAAGCACCGAGTCGCGGATCCGCGAACATGCCGCTGAGGCGCTCGGCGACATCGGCCCGCCGTCGCGGTCGGTTGTCGAGCAACTCTTTCCGCTGCTGTCGGATCCGGATACCAAGGTGCGTCGCGACTCGGTCCGCTCGATAGGCCAGATCGGGGCGGGGCCCGAGGCGATTCCGCTCGTGGAAAAACTGGTGAAGGATCCCGAGCAGATTGTGCGGGACGCGGCCACCAAGACGCTCGAGCAGTTGCGGGAAACAGCCCCGGCACTCACACGTCCGTAAGGAATCGCTCGTCGCCGTTCGAGGGCGGGCGTGTGTCTTGTAGTGCTTAACTTGCGGAGTCCGACGAACTTCCTAGTGCGTCTCCACGCTTGCCCCGCGAAAAACTTCGAACTGCGTGATTCTTCTTTTCGCGAAACGCATTGCGACGGACTGGGAAGTTCGTCGTGCCAGGAAATGATGCGATGACATACCGCTAGCCGCGATCGGAGCTGTTGGCGTTGGTTGCGCGGCGGCTGTGCGGTGTCGTGACGGGCACTGAGCCGCCACTGTTGCCGCCGCCGCTGCTGCCGCCAGACGTCGCCCCGCCGGGAAGGCGGCCATGCGGAGCGGTGTTCTGCGTGGCGTTGCCGTGACCGGCACCGCCGCGACTGGGATAGAACTTGTCACCGGGCGGATCGACGCCGTCATCCTCGTCGTTCAGTTCGTCGTCGAAGTCGGCTACGTCGCCATCGTGCGTTTCGGCATGATGGCCCGTCGAGCCATGGGTTGGTTTGGCATTGTCGTCGCCCAAGTAAGTGCGTTGCACTTCGCGATGATTGCGAACTTTCTCGGCCGTTCCGTGAAAAAACACCTCCCCCTTATTGATCACGTAGCAGTGGTCGGCGATCCGCAAGATATGCTCGGCGGCGTGGTCGGTGATGAGGATCGCGAGACCGCGGGTTCGTTTGAGTTCGACGATCAGCTCACGGATTTCCTTCACCGTGACCGGGTCGATGCCGGCGAACGGTTCGTCGAGCAGAATGACTTCGGGGTTGGAAATGAGGCAACGCGCGATCTCCAGTCGGCGTCGTTCACCGCCGGAGACGCGGGTCGAGTTCGTTTTGCGGATATGGGTGATTCGGAACTGTTCCAGCAATTCCTGGCAGCGGCGGCGCCGTTCGCGCCAACCGATGTTTAGCAGTTCCATCATCCCGAGCAGGTTTTGCTCGACGGATAACTTGCGAAACACGCTCGAGTCCTGCGGCAGATAGCCCATGTGCGCGTCTCGGGCGCGGCGATAGAGCGGCCAGCCGGTGATGTCGATGTCGTTGAGCATCACGCGGCCGGCATCTGGATCGACGAGGCCGCAGGTCATCCGGAAGCTGGTCGTTTTGCCAGCTCCGTTTGGTCCGAGCAAGCCGACGATCTCGCCCCGTTCGACTTGAAAGTCGACGCCGTTGACGACGGTGCGGCGACCATAGCTCTTCACCAATCCTTGGACATCCAGTAGCGGCATCGTGCCAGATCCTCGTTCGCGAATTCCTTAACGTATAAGCCGAATGCGGCTGAAATTCGGCAGGAACGGTACAGGAGTGTTCCAGGAGTGCGGCCAGTAGACCATGACCGCCTTGCCGGTTAGGAGGTCACGGTTCACCGAGGGTTCGCCTTCCCACAACCGTCCGTCCTTGCTTTGCGGGCTGTTGTCGCCCATCGGGAAGAATTGGTCAGCGCCTAGTTCCACGTCGATTTCCCGCCGCGAGGCGAACAGCGGACTGGACTCCCAAAGTTCGGAATGGGAGAGCACATCTTGGATTTCGTCAGGCGAAAGCGGGGAATCGTAGTCGGTGCCGCGATCGCCGCCGATATGGGCTCGAATCGCGATGTAGTAGACATCCCGTAGCACCCGCAAATGGCGGACTTGCGCGTTCGCGCCGCGCACTCCGACACCTGCCGGCGCCAAGTCGCCAAGGTCGCTGGGGCTCCAACGCGGCGGCCGGTCCGCCGGTGACTCGTAGGTGGTTGGGCCATCGAAAGCGATTACTTGGCCATCCACCCATAGCCGCAATTCGTCATCGATGTTGCTGAAGCGAATCTGATGCCTGCGGCCGCCGCGGATCGGCGTGTTGGCCGTCGGCGGTTGGCTCGCGGGCCGCCCCGCGTCGTCGACGAACGGGCGAGCGTTATCGACAACCACAAGTTTCGCGCGGCCGGTCGCCACATCGACGCGACACTGGTAGTGCTCGCCGCTTTCCACCAGTTCGAAGACCAACTCGCCAGAGTCGCCTTCCACCGCGACTTCCGCCTCGAGCGCCAAATCGCCCACCCAGTGCGATCCCAGAGCGCCCGTTTCGGGAATGAGGTCGGCGTTGTTATCTCCGTCCGCGCCGCGCTGATGTTTGGTGGTGAAGGCGTTGTAGGCGTAGAAGTCGGTAATCAACCGCCCCACGGCAGGACCGGCAGGGGGAGGATCAAGCGGCTGGCCTGACTCAATATCCTGCCAGTCTCCGCCGAGCGGATGCAGGTGTCGATAGCGGATCCAGGCCTCGTCAACGCCGTCCTCGACGCGAATCAGCCCAGGTGGCCGGTTGGGCGCGTCTTCGGCGACATGGGTGCTCTTGAGCACAATCGGTTCGGTATCCTCGACCACCTTGCGCCAACCGCTAGCGCCATCCCCAAGCCCCGGCTGCCAGCGCGAGGGCCAGCCGCCTTTCGCCAGATCTTCCGACAAGAAGGCGTTGTCATCCACCACCTGGAGCATGGCGACCAACTTGTCTGGCGATTTTCGAGCGATTTTGAAGGCTGGCTCGCCCGGTTTTCGCACCAGCACATCGCCATGCCGGACCTTGAGCGCTTCGCCGGGCAGACCTACCAGCCGTTTGATGTAGTTCTGCTTCGCGTTGTTCGGATACTTGAAGACGATCACATCCCAGCGATGCGGCTGGCCAATGTCGTAGCTGAACTTGTTCACGAGGATTCGATCTCCGGCAAACGACGCATGATTGGGATCTTTCGCCGTATCGATCCGCTGCGCGAAGCGGCATAACGGACAGGTGGTCGCCGCCACGGCGAGCCTCCCCTGCGTCCAATGGTCGTCGTTCTCGACGCTGGCGTTGGCCTGATAACCAAACTTGCACTTCGGACAAACCACATCCTTGTGGTTGCCCTGCAGCGTCGGGGCCATCGAGCCGGTCGGGATCACGAACGCCTCGCCGACAAATGTGCGAAACAAAAACGCCAACAAGATCGCGACAACAATCGATTCGACTGTCTCGCGAAACGCGTAGGAATGCGTCACGGATTCGTTGCTCTTGCCGGTATTCGACGGCGCGCCGTTCTGCGGGCCGGCCGCCAAGCCCGCCGCCGGCCCTTTCAAGCGTTTCATGCCGTCATTCACCGAAGTCGCTCCTCGAATGCATTGTCAGTTGTCAGTTGTCAGTTGTCAGTTGTCAGTTGTCAGTTGTCGGGTGTCGGGTGTCGGGTGTCGGGTGTCAGCAGTGGTTTTCTGAGCGAAAATCCGGGGCGGGGAGACGACTCCGTTTCACAAACTTCCAAGTTCCTTGCGGGGCGAGCGTGTCGACGGACTGGATCTGCCGTGCTTCGAGAGCTAGGAGGCGACAAAGCACTCGTCGTTCGTTTCCGGGGCCCGTGATCGGTGGGTGGTCGTCGAATTCCACATTCCGCGTTTGGGGTTTTCCACTTTCGAGCGACGGTTGTCGAGAGGGAAAACCGGAGCTCGCGAATTCCTAACGGTTCGAATATAGCCGAAGCGGGGCGGGGTCGGAACGTGAATCGCCGGGGCGGGTATAATTCCGCCATGGCACAAGATCATGCTTCGCATTCGGACTCGCCGCCCATCGCGGGTGCGGTCGCCACGGGCATCTGTTTGGTTAGCGCTGTGGCGGGTTGGATGGCCTCGCGCTGGTTGGGCTCCGTTCCGCTGGCCCCTTACGCCTCGTATGGTATCGCGTACGTGGCGGGGGGGCTCGGACCAGCATCCAACGCTTTGGGAAGCTTGCGGCGCGGGCAGTTGAACGTCGATCTGCTGATGGTGCTGGCGGCGGCTGGGGCGGCGGCGATTGGCGACTGGGGCGAAGGCGCCGTGCTTTTGTTCCTGTTCTCGCTCAGCGGCACGCTCGAAGCGTTCGCCATGCACCGCACAACGCGTTCGATCGAGTCGCTGATTAAATTGCGGCCACGCGAGGCATGGCTGGTGGAACCGGCATCCGCCGACGATCGCAAAGTGGCGGTCGACACGCTCCAAGTGGGAGATCGAGTGCGGGTGAAACCGGGGGAGCGTTTCCCGGTCGACGGGATCGTCGACGAAGGTGAAACATGGGCCGACGAAGCGACTTTGACGGGGGAAAGCGAACCCGTTCGCAAGCCGATCGGCGCCGAGGTTTTCGCAGGCACGATCAATGTTCGCGGGGTCGTGCGAGTGCGGATGACGCGGGCGGTCGCCGACACGACGCTGGAACGGATCGTCCACATGGTGCAGGAAGCCCAAGCCCAAAAGACGCCAACCCAACGGTTTGTCGAATCCTGGCAGCGACCCTACGTGTTGGGCGTGTTATCGGCCGCGACCCTGGTGTTACTCGGCGCCCGGTTCCTGCATTCGGAAGACTGGTCCGACGCCTTCTACCACTCGATGGTGATGCTGGTCGCCGCCTCCCCATGCGCCGTTGTCGTCAGTTCGCC
>JBJTOW010000034.1:0-5096 GCA_046074805.1 Planctomycetota bacterium
GTCGCAGAGCGTCTGCGGGACGACAACAACACGATTGTCAATCGAGCGGCATTGGTGCTTGAACGGTTTGGTGAACGGGGGGTGACACCCGATTTGATCGAGGAGTTGACGACGAAGCACAAGCAAACCTTGGGCTCGGGCAGCGGAATCACGCCCAGTTTTTCGGGCGATGGCGGAGCGGGTCTGAGCATGGGTGGCGGTCCGAAGGTGGTAGTGTCCGAGCTTCAGAACGGCGCGGTGCTCGCAGCGCTCTCGACGCTCTACCCAGGCGTGTCCTTCGGCTACGATAAGGCGTCGTGGAAGCGGTGGTACGCGGCGTCGCAAACTCCCCGTGGAGTTGACCTACGGCGCGATCCGTGACGCGGACCGGGGTCGAACATGGGATTGCATCTAGTAACCGGTGCGACCGGCTTTCTCGGCCGCTACGTTGTCGAACGCCTGTTGGCCCGAGGCGAACGTGTGCGCGGACTCGCGCGGCGGGACGACGGCGAACTGCGGCGGATCGGCGCCGAGTTATGCTTGGGCGATGTTCGCGATCCGGACCGCGTTCGAGCCGCCTGCATCGGGGTGGAAACGGTTCACCACACGGCGGCGGTCGCCGGGATTTGGGGACCCTGGGAGTATTTTCACAGTATCAACACCGTTGGCACGCAAAACGTGCTGGACGCCTGCCGAGTCTGCGGGGTGCGAAAACTGGTGTTCACGAGCAGTCCCAGCGTCACCTTTGACGGTTCGGATCAATCGGGCGTGGATGAATCGGTCCCTTACCCGACGCGTTGGCTCTGCCATTATCCGCACACGAAGGCGTTGGCGGAGCAATTGGTTTTGGCGGCCAACGGTTCCCACGGATTGCTCACGTGCGCCTTGCGGCCGCACTTGATCTGGGGACCACGCGATCGGCATTTGATTCCCCGGCTATGGGAACGGGCGCGGCGAGGGCAGTTGCGCCGGGTCGGGGATGGGACCAATCGGGTCGACATGATTTATGTGGAGAACGCGGCCGCCGCGCACTGCCAAGCCGCCGACGCGCTCCAACCAGGTTCACCCGTCGCCGGCCAAGCCTACTTTTTGTCGCAGGGCGAGCCCGTGAATTGTTGGGGCTGGATCGACGAGCTGTTGGCGGTCGCCAGCCTACCGCCGCTCCGCAAGTCGATTTCATTTCGTGCCGCGTGGCGTCTCGGCGGAGCTTTGGAGATGGCGTACGGGCTGTTGCGAGTGCGGTCCGAACCGCGAATGACGCGGTTTCTGGCGGCCCAGCTCGCCAAGGACCACTTTTTCGATATCCGTCGAGCGGAACGGGACTTCGGTTATCGAGCGGAGGTCTCCACGGAAGAGGGGATGAGGCGTCTGGCCGCTTGCCAAACGGCGGCCGGATAAGTTAGGTTTCTTGCCGAAAAGCATCGTCCTCCACGTTGGCCCGATGATAGCAAGCTCCAGCCACACGAATCTTCCCGATTCCCAACGCGTGGTAATTACCGGCATCGGGCTCACTTCCCCGAACGGAAATTCGCCCGCTGAGTACCGTGCTGCGCTGCTGTCGTCCCGGAGCGGCGTGCGTCCCTATGAAATTCGGTACTTTGGAGCGACGCTGGCCGGAGTGTGCGACTTCGACGCCTTGCGGTATCAAAGCAAGAAGGACATTCGCCGAGGCACTCGCGCGGGCAGCGTCGCCATCTACTGCGCGAACGAAGCGATCAAGGACTCGGGACTCGACTGGAAGAATTTCGACCGCTCGACAGCCGGCATCTATTTGGGCGTGACGGAGCACGGCAACGTCGAAACCGAAAACGAGATCTTCCTGATCAAAGGGTACGACTACGACACGGCGTTCTGGTCGCACCACCACAACCCGCGAACCGTGGCGAACAATCCGGCGGGCGAAGTCGCGCTGAACATGGGCATCACCGGTCCGCACTACACGCTGGGAGCGGCCTGTGCGGCGGGGAACGCCGGTTTGATCCAAGGCGCCCAGATGCTGCGATTGGGAGATTGCGATCTGGCACTCGCGGGCGGCGTCTCGGAGAGCATCCACACATTTGGAATTTTCGCCGGATTTAATAGCCAGGGCGCGTTAGCGAAACACGCGGAACCCGCGAAGGCTTCCCGCCCGTTCGATTTGCAGCGGAACGGCATCGTGGTCGCCGAAGGCGGGTGCGTGTTCATTCTGGAACGGCTCGAGGACGCTAAACGCCGCAATGCCCGGATCTACGGCGAACTGGCCGGTTACGCGATCAACACCGACGCGACCGACTTCGTGCTCCCCAATCCCGAACGACAGGCTCAATGCGTTGAGTTGGCCCTCCGCCGCGCGGGTTTAGTGCCTGAACAAATCGACATTGTCAGCACGCACGCCACCGGAACCGACAGCGGCGACATTCAAGAATGCACGGCGCTGCGCCGCGTTTTCGGCCACTCGACGCGGACCAACTTCAACAACACGAAAAGCTTTATCGGGCACGCCATGGGTGCCGCCGGCGCGTTGGAACTGGCCGGCAACCTGCCCGCCTTCGACGACGGCGTGTGCCACGCGACGATCAACGTCGACGAACTGGATCCAGCCTGCGAGTTGCCGGGACTCGTGCTCAATCAACCCCGCGAAATTGGACGTCCCCAGTATATTCTGAACAACTCTTTTGGGATGCTGGGTATTAATTCGGTCGCCATCATCAAGAAGTTCTCGGTTTGAGGTCGCCTTAAACAATGAGTCCCGCAGAGATCCGCGAAGAAATCATCGATATCCTGTCCGACATCACTCCCGATGATGATCTGGGCGCGCTCAACGACGGCAAACCTTTCCGCGAGCAACTAGCGCTCGACAGTATGGATTTCCTCGACATTGTGATGGAACTGCGGAAACGGCATCGGGTGCAGATTCCCGAAGAGGACTACGGGCAGTTGGCCAGCATGGACAGCACCGTGACTTACCTCACGCCCAAAATGGTCGGCTGTGTTCGCAAATAGGCCGCGATGTTCGCAAGAAGACCGCGATGTACGACACGCTGATCATCGGCGCGGGAATGTCCGGCCTAGCCGCCGGAATCCGGCTCGCCCACTACGAACAAAAAGTGTGCGTGCTGGAACGCCACACCACGATCGGCGGCTTGAACTCGTTCTATCGCCTTCGCGGCCGCGACTTTGATGTCGGCCTTCACGCCGTAACCAACTTCACGCCCAAAGGAGCCAAAAAGGGGCCGTTGGCCCGGCTGCTGCGGCAACTGCGGTTCAAATGGGAAGACCTCGCTCTTTCCCCCCAAATCGGATCGCGGATCGCCTTTCCCGGGCTCCATCTCGACTTCGACAATGACATCGGGCGGTTGGAAGCTGAAATTCATCGCTTGTTCCCCGGGCAAAGCGATAACTTTCAACGACTGCTGGCCGCCGTCGTCGATTACGACGACCTCAACGACGAGCACTTCCGGATGTCAGGCCGGGCTCGGCTGGCGGAACTATTCGACGAGCCGCTGTTGGTGGAAATGCTGCTGTGACGCTCATGTGGTACGGCAATGCCCGCGAGGAAGATATGGACTGGGGCCAGTTCTGTATCATGTTCCGCAGCATCTTTCTCGAAGGCATGGCCCGACCTTTCAAAGGCGTGCGGCTCATCCTCAAGCACCTCGTGCGGCGCTTCCGCGAACTCGGAGGCGAACTGCGGTTGCGGAGCGGTGTCAGTCGGATTCAAGTCGAAAAGGGCCGCGCCGTCGGAGTCGTGCTCGACGACGGTACCGAACTGCTCGCCCGAAATATCCTGTCGTCGGCCGGCGCGGTCGAAACGATGCGGTTGTGCGACGACCAGTCGATCGTCGAACCAGCTCGAGTTGGCCAGATGTCGTTTATCGAAACGATGTCGATCCTCAACGTCCAACCCCGCGATATGGGCCATGATCGCACCATCGTGTTTTATAACGATCGGCCGCGTTTCGAATGGCGGAAATGCACGGAACTGGTCGATCTGCACACCGGCGTTATTTGTTCGCCCAACAACTTCCAGTATCCGCCGGAGGACGGCAAACTGCCGGAAGGAGTCATCCGAATCACGGCCATCGCCAACTTCGATCGCTGGTCGGCGTTAAGCGAGGATCAGTATCGACTCGAAAAACTTCGCTGGTTCGACCGAACGGCCGCCGCCGCCGTCCGCTTCATGCCTGATTTCCGGGGCCATATCGTCGATACCGACATGTTCACGCCGCTCACCATCCGCCGCTTCACCTGGCACGACAACGGCGCCGTCTACGGGGCACCGGAAAAGCGTTTTGACGGCAGCACCCACCTCGGCAACCTCTTCCTGTGCGGCACCGACCAAGGATACGTCGGTATCATCGGCTCGATCGTCAGCGGCATCGCGATGGCGAACCGGCATTGCTTGACCAGTAGCTAGCGCTTTGTCGACGTCTCCTTTCGGGGGCACGATGGCCAGCGTAGTGCTCGCTGCCATGTTGTCAGTCGATGTTTTTCGGTCTGTAATGGTGACCCTTCTTCGTCCTAGACGCGCTGTCCACCGCCTCTTGAGCACCGTCAACCAACAACCGTCAACCAACAACCGTCAACTGACAACCGTCAACCGTCAACCGTCAACCGACAACTGACAACCGTCAATCGCAGACTGTGAATGAAAATGCCTTCCAAACCTACTCGTTGGCCGTTGACCGTGTTCGCGTTCGTATTGCTGGCGGGCTTGGGCCGCCTTCATGCCGCTGAGCCCGCCGCCGCCAAAGTCGGGCTCGTCGCGCGGCCGGAACTGGCCATTGACACGCCGTTGTCGCCTCCCAACTGGGCGTTGCTCCAGCGAGAACTGCTTCGGCAGAACTCGGCGGCGTGCCGCGAGTTCTTCGCGAAGTATTTCGACGAGCGGGGTTGGCTGCTGTGCGTTGAACGCTGGGGCGGAGATGACGGGCCCGATGACGCTATCGAAAATTGCATGGACTGGCCGGTGCTCCATGCCTTGGGCGGCGACCACGACATACTCGCTCTTTATAAGCGGGCTTGGGAGGGACATCTCCGACAGTACACGTTGGCGAAAACGACGGCGGTACCGTTCGCTCGGGACGGGATGTACTACAAAGAGTTTCCCGTGATGATGGACTGGTTGCACAACGCCG
>JBJTOW010000035.1:0-3173 GCA_046074805.1 Planctomycetota bacterium
CAAAAACCGCAGCGTCGAGTTTGCTTTTGCATGCTCTTTGGGCCTAAGCGGCGGCTCGTTGGGCGTTGCTTCATAGGTCTTACGGCTTCACTTTCGCCCACTGCTGATCGAGCCGTTTCGCGGAAATCGGCATCGACGTGCCCAACGCTTGCGCGAACAACGACACGCGATACTCTTCCAACCACCAACGGTATTCGGTCAACTCGGGATCGACGACCTTTCGCTGCGTGTGCGCCTCGCGACGCTGGCGGTAACGATCGACCATCGGGGCGAACTCGGTTTGCACCTGCCGATCTTTCGGTCCACCGCCTTGAGCGATCTTTTGCAATCGCGTTTGCATCGCGGCCAGGTATCGCGGCACATGCGCGAGCCACTTCCACGGAATTTGCAGCAGAAAATCTTTCACGATCAACTCGGCGAACTGCGTCTTCAGATCTTCGGCCGCTTGCGGCGGCAGACGGCTCGTGTTTTCCAAGGCCAGCCGCACCGCATGGAAGTTCTTGGCCAGCGGCGGAATCACTTGCACCAAATCCTGCACCGCCAAGTCGAGCCGGCTGCGGCCCGCTTTCAATAACGCTTGGAAGTCGAGCTCCGTTCGGGGTGTCGCCGCGTCAAACAGGTAAGCCCGGTCCGCCAATAGCATCGCCAACGCCTCGCGGAATTCGGTCTGCGAATACCGTTTCGATAACAGCACGGCGATTCCCTTGAGATCCGGGAACCAATCCACGTGCGTCATGATCGAACGATGCTCGGCGATCCGCGCCAACCGCCGCACGCCGGCTCGCGTCTCGGCCTCCGCCAGTTCGCGGATGTCAAGCAATCGCAACGACACGTCGTTGCCGCGGTCGAGCAATGCCGGGAACGCGGGCAGCAAGACGCCGCCGCGCCGCAGTTCAATCGATTCGGGCAGCCGCCCGAAGTCCCAGCGCTGAATGCCGTCGCGATGCCACTGCGGCGCCTCGTGCGCCGACGGCGGCGCGCCGGCTTCCAGCCCTAATTCCTCGCGGAGCTCGTCAAGGTCCCGGCCCGCGCCGAGCGTCTTTCCCTGCTCGTCCACGACCCGAACATTCATTTGGAAACATTCGGGCAGCGGGGCCGACGCCAGCATTTCGGCCGCGATCGGTTCGCCCGCCAGCCGGCTCAAGATTGCGGCCAAACATTCGTGGAAACGCCCTTCGCCAAACCGCAGCTCGGCGACCACCTTCCGCGCCGTGTCAGGCACGGGAATCAGATTCCGCCGCACGGCCTTCGGCAGCGCCCGAATCAACGCTTCCACCTTTTGTTCCAGCAATCCTGGGACCAGCCACCCCAATCGCTCAGGCGATAACCGCGACACCCCGGCCTTCGGCACGACCACAGTCACACCATCGCTCTTCGCGCCCGGCTCGAAGCGGTACTCCAACGTCAACCGCATCGCATCCACGCGGCATTCGTCCGGGTAGTCGCTTTCTCGAGGCGCATCGGCCGGCGGCATGATGTCCGCACGTTCCATGAATAGCGCTCGCGGATTGGCCTTCTCCGCGTCGCGCCGCCAGCGATTCAGCCGCGGCTCGTCGAACACGTCCGCCGGCAAACGGCGGTTGTAAAAGCCAAACAACGCGTACTCGTCGATGACCAAATCCGAGCGTCTGGTCTTCGCCATCAGCTTTTCGCATTCCGCCCGCAGCTTGCGATTGTGTTCGAAGAACGGCGGCTTCGCGCGGAGCTCGCCGCCGACCAACGCGTGGCGAATGAACAGCTCGCGCGAGAACTCGGCGTCGATCGGACCGTACGCCACCTGCCGCCGCGACACAATTTGCAAACCAAACAGCGTGACCTTTTCAAACGCGATCGTCGCTAGGCTGGTCGGACTCCACTGCGGATCGCTGTACGAACGGCGGATAAGATGCGGCGCGAGCGCCTCGATCCATTCGGGCTGGATCCGCGCGACAATCCGCGCGAACCGCCGCGTCGTCTCGACCAGTTCGCCCGCGACAATCCATTGTGGCTTCCGCGAGTTCGTCGCCGACCCCGGCCAAATCCATAACTTCTGGCCGTCCGACCCGCGGTAGTCGCCCGTGTCGGTCTTCAGCGCCACATTCGACAATAGCCCCGACAACAACGCCCGATGCAAGGCCGCGAACTGCGGCGAGCCGGACGGAAACATCCTCGCCGCCTCGTTCAAATCGTCCAGCGGCGGCGGCGAGCCGCCTGCCTCAGCTTCAGTCGCCATGGCAGCCGCATTCGCAGCCGTATTCGCACGCGCGGCCGTATTCACATTCGCAGACACATTTGCAGCCGCATTCGCAGTTCCCGCCTTTGACGACGCAAATGCCGTGCGCGGGGTGCCGTTCGGGTAGAGCTGCTCGTCGACCAATTGATGGAGCTGTCGATGCACGTCCTGCCATTCGCGAAGCCGCGTAGGCGAAAGGAAATTACGATGGCAGGCTTGCCGCAGCCGGTTCTTCGACAGATCGTCTTTCAGTCGATGGTAGAAGGTCCACAGGTTCAGATACGTGAGAAAATCCGAGTCCGGGTGGGCGAATCGCTGATGCGCCGCGTCCGCCTCTTGCTGCTTGTCAACCGGCCGTTCCCTCGGATCCTGCACTTCGAGCGCCGAAGCAATGACGAGCATCTCTTTCAGACAGCCATGGTCGGCGGCGGCCAACAACATCCGGCCAATCCGCGGATCGACTGGCAAGCGGCTGAGCTGTTTGCCGAGCGGCGTGAGCTGCCGCGCGTCGTCGACGGCGGTGAGTTCAAACAGCGTGTTGTAGCCGTCGCGAATCAGCGGCGCCTGTGGCGGATCGAGGAATGGAAACTCGTCGATCGCCCCGAGTCGCAACGCCTCGGCTTGCAAAATCACGGCCGCCAAATTCGAGCGGCGGATTTCCGGCTGCGTGTAATCGTCGCGGCCCAGATAATCGTCGGCGCTGTAGAGCCGTACGCAGATCCCCGGTCCCAACCGGCCGCACCGTCCTTTCCGCTGGTCGGCCGACGCCCTTGAAATCGGCTCGATCGGCAGCCGCTGGATCTTGCTCCGCGGCGCGTACCGGCTGATGCGGGCCACGCCCGTGTCGATCACATAGTGAATGCCCGGCACCGTCAAGGATGACTCGGCGACGTTCGTCGCGAGCACGATACGGCGCCGCGCGTGCGGTTCAAACACTTTGTTTTGCTCTTGCGCCGATAGC
>JBJTOW010000036.1:0-7531 GCA_046074805.1 Planctomycetota bacterium
TCCAACAGCGACCGCAATTCCATCGGCGTGTGGTTCTTGCTCCGCACCTCGAACTGCAAAACTTCGCCCAAAGCGGTCGCGAGCACGCCGAGTTCCGGCGAACCATACCCGGCGACTCGACTGCGGGCCTCCGTCAATCGCTCGCCAACCAATTGCCGAGCGCGCATGATGTCGGTGCCTTCACGGAATACGATCGTTACCAACGACAGGCCGAATTTCGTGACGCTCCGCACCTCTTCGACGTTCGGCATGCCGCCCATGACCGATTCGACCGGATACGTCACGAATTGCTCGACTTCCAGCGGCGACAGTCCCGGCGCCTCGCTGACGACCTGAACCTGGACGTTGGTCATGTCGGGCACGGCGTCGATCGGTATCGACAGCGCGCTATAGACGCCGCCTATGGCCATCAACGCGATCAGCGAGATGACCAAGAACCGGTTGTGCAAAGACAAGTCGATCAGCGCGGTGAGCATGCAGGGATTCCCACGAAACGAACTCCGGTCGGGAAGACGGTCGTCCGGGCGTGCCAACGCCAGGACCAGCGGCCGCCCGGCCTAGTCGGCTTCCTTTTCCAACAGCAGTTCCGACTTCAAGTAGAACGCGCCGCGGGACACGACATCCTGTCCCGGTTCGAGTCCCGAACGGATCTCGATGTGCTCGCGCGTCTCCAAGCCGGTTTGAACATCGACCCGGCGGAAACGGTCGCCACCCAGGGGCACGAACACGAACGCCTGCCCCTCATGCCGCATGATCGCGCCGGCCGGAACGACGCACGCCTCGCGGGCCTTGCCCAACGGCGCGTCGACCCAGACAAACATGCCGGGTTTCAGCCGCCCATCCGCGTTATCGACTTCCGTTACGAGCTCACCGAGCGGCTCGCCGAACTCACCTCGGCCCCGACATACCGCGCCCGTGTCGCGAACGATTGCTCGCCAAGCGCCGGCACGCGGATGGCGATTTCACCCTCGTTCGCGTGCTCCAAGGCGGCCCAGTCACGTTCATGAATCTCCGCTTCCACCCACAGCTTGGCGGTGTCGGCCAGGACGAACAACGGTTTGCCCGCCTCGATCCGCGCCGATCGCACCACCGCGCGCCGCTCAATCCGGCCCGCGAATGGCGCCTGCACGGCGAATTCACTGAGATTCCTCGATGATTCGCTAAGCGGTGGAGACGGCGCGTCGGCATTCGGCTTACCCGTCGGCCCCTTCACGCGCCCGGCCGGGTCATCAGCAGCGTCCGTCGCCGACGGCGCTTCGCCCCGATTTTCCGCCGCCGATGGAGCGGTGATCTCATCGTCGCATGGTTTCCCGTCGCCCTGGTTGGGAACCGATTCGAGCGGTTTATCTTCGGGCTGCGCCTCGGCATCGGTGGTTTCAATGACACCTTGCGGTCCGAGGAGTACGGAGAGGTTGTCGCGGCTGATGGCGAGCATACGGAGCGCCTGCATTTCGGCGGCGTGGGCCTTCGCGTGATCGCGCATCGCCTCGAAGCGGGCGCTTTCACAAGCCCCCTTGAAGGTGGCGGCGGCGACTTCCAGATTGCTGCGGCGTTCTTCCAGCAAACGTTTGCTGAGCACGCCTTTTTGCCCCAGTTCGTCCGAGTTGCTGATGACCCGCTCGGCGAGCAGCAACTTGCTGTAGGCGGCGACCAGCCGTTCCCGGTAGGCGCCCAGAGCCCGCGTTTCGAGCTGTTTTTCCAATTGATCGAGAGGCGTTTGGGCGGAGAAACGGCCCAGTAGCTGTTCGACGTTTTCGTAGATGCTTTCGCTCCATTCATGCTCATCCCGCGCGATCCGCCATTCCGCTTGGCGTTGCAGGTACTCGTCGCGGGCTTTACCGATGGTAGCGCTGGAGAGCGTTACGAGCCGCGTGCCTTGGGTGACCGTCTGGCCCGGTTCGACCAGCACGTCCCGCACCACACAATCGACGGGCGCGGTGATCTCCAAGTAGCGGGCGGCGTCGTAAACCAGCTTGCCAGGGACGATGCGCGTCTCGCGGATCGACTGCCGAGCGGAACGGGCTATCTCGATTTCGGCGAAGCGGATTTTCTCCGCGTTCAAGTGGATCTCCGTCGCCACACTCGGCTCGGCGGCGCCGGCCTCGGTTACGGCGCTGTCGTTCGGTCGTTTCCCGCTGAAAAAGAGGAAGGCGGTGGCCGCGACAGCCACGCCTCCGACGATCCCGCCGGCGATCAACCGCGATTTCAACGTGACTTTCGCCGGTGCAGACCCCGATGCCAATGCCGGCGCTGCGTGAACTTGCTCATGCGACATAAGTGCCACTCCTTCCGAGGACGCGTACCCGCTGAGCCTACTCCGCGAAGTCCGTCGCGACAAACGCCACGGCTCAGCCCGCCTCCGATTGCTTCCAACTTACAGGAATTCCCCTTCCTAATACGGGGGGGTGCGAAGGCGAGTCACGGATTTGCCGTGGTCACTCGTGCGGCTGATGGATTGCCAGCACAGCCGCTCCGACGCCAACGCCGATCGCGATAAAGACAGCGATCAGCAAGGCCACACCGTAGATCGTCTGTAGCCCCTCGTCGACACGTCCCTTCCGGTCTCGCGAGAGTCGGCTGGCGAGCACTCCGCAGACCCAGGACCAATGCAACATGACGTGAACAACGATTCCGACGAACAACGCGGCGACTAAACCGAACTGCAAACCGGCCCACTGGTCGAAGTCGTAACCCCATAGCTTCCAGCCGGTGGCGCTTGGACCAGGCGGGAAAACAAACCGCACCACCACCGAAGACCAAACCAGAAGGACAAAGACGGCCAGCAAGGCCGCATCAAGCAGAAAATTAACCAGGGTTCGCGACATGGCCCCAGATTACACCGCCAGCCAGCCGAGCGTCTACCGTTGGCCCGGCTGGCTATTCTTGAAGCGGCTAAGCGGCGACGACCTCGACCGCTTTGGTCTTGGTCTCCTCTGTCTTCGGGATGGCGACCTTCAAGACGCCTTCCTTATACTCCGCCGCGACCTTTTCCAGGTTCACGTTTTCCGGCAGAGTGATGACACGCTTGAACTCGCCGTGTCGCCGTTCCACCCGCAGGTAGGTTTTTCCCTTTTCTTCCTTCTCCTCTTTTTTCTCGCCAGTGATCCACAGTTCGCGGTTGTGAAGCTCGACATGGAATTCTTCCGGCTTCATTCCCGGCAACTCGACGGTCACTTCCAACTTCTCAGGCGTTTCCGCCACGTTGGTGCGGGGCGCGAAACCCTCGCCGCCGAACGGCCATTCCTCCATCGCGAACATCCGTTCAAAGAGTCCCGGCATTTCCCGTTCAAGTTTGAACAATCCGGGCAACCTTTCCGTCCAAGGAATCATGTTGCGGAACATGGCCTTGCTCCTTCGCAGGGTCCGAGCCGCGTCTCCGCCGCGGACGCTCACGCGAGTCTTTCCCGCAGTCGCGACACGCTCGAATCTCATCAGTCTCCACCCTTGTATACGATGGCGGCCGCTGGCCGGTTCACACCCTCGAAAAAATGGTTCCGAACCGCAGCCAATGCCTCTCGGACCACGCAGCCCGGCGCGTCCGAGGTGTCGACTTCCACGACCGGCTCGCCAACGCGGAACGGCTCAGCTTCGCCCGCCTGCCGCGTTAGCATCTCCGGTTGAATCTCCGAGTCGCTTGTTTCGCGCACCGCGCGTTCACGCACCCGCGCGCGGGCGATATCCAGCGGACAGCGGCAATGCAGGAACAGCAGCGACGCGTTGGCCGCCGTGGCCGCCGCTGCCAACTGCGCCCGTTGCGCGCTCCGCCCAAAGGTGCCGTCGACAATCACCAGGCCTCGTTCCCGGAGCGCCTCCGGCAAGCGACGCGTAAGTTCCGCGTAGACTTCGCCGCGACGGTCCGCGGAATAGTCGCCGATCCCAAAGGAGACCGGCGATCGGGCGTTGGTCGGACTGGTCGCGTTCGTCTCGTTGGTCGATAGGGATGGCAGCGCACGCAGCGCACGGCGAATCGTGTCGGTCGAAAGCCACACCGCCGCAAGCTGTTCCGCGAGTTGCTTGGCGATATGCGACTTTCCAGTTCCCGACAGGCCACACACGACGATGATGCTCGGCGGCGCGACCCCTGCCAACCGCAGGTCGCTCCACCGCAGATACCGCTCCGCAAGCCGCCACGAACCTTCCGCTTCCGCGGGCGTTTGCTGGCACGCGCGAAGCGCCGCCACCTTGGCCCGCACGCTCGCGCGGTACGCTTCGTAGAACAACAGCAGTCCGGGCGGCGGCGAGTCGCCGGCCAACGTGCAGTAGCGATCGCGAACTCGGTAACCCACGTCCGATTCGAACAGACAATCGCATTCGGCGGCGAGAAAGCTCAGCTCGTCCACCACATCGATCGTTCGCAACTCGGCGCTGAATTCCAACGCGTCGATCACCACCGGCCGCGGCGCGAAGTAAATGTGCTCGGGCCGCAAATCGCCATGACCTTCGACAATTCGGCCATCGCACACCCGGTGTTCCCACCATTCGGGATACAGTCCAAGCAGTCGAAGCTGCGCGGCCTGGGTTCGCTCCACCAAGTCGATCGGCAGCGGCGGGGCCGACCGACGCAGCTGATCGAGATTGTCGCGAACATGCCGCGCGATCGAATCGCGGTACTCGGCCGCCTTGATCGGCAGCGGCGGAAGCGCGGCGTAGAAACCTTCCAGCAGATTGGTGAGCGCCGTGATGTCGCGATCGGCGAGCGTTCCCGCCTTGAGCAACCGGTCGAGCGAGCGGTCGGCGGGCAGCCGCCGCATGCGAACCAGCCAATCGTCCACTGGGCCATCTCCGCCCAGTTTTCGCTGGCCACGAGCGTCGAAGGTGATGGGAACAAGTCCTAGGTAGACATGCGGCGCCAACCGCCGATTCAATCGCAGTTCCTGCTCGCACGCCGCATGGCGAAGATCCCGGGTGCTGAAGTCGACAAAGCCAAAGGACACCGGCTTTTTCAGCTTGTAAACGTGGCGTTCGCCCAGGAACACCCACGAGATGTGGGTCTCAATCAATTGCGGCATCGATGGCTCGCCCGGCCACGCCGCCGACGAGCGAAGGAATTCCAGGCGAGCCGCCGGCTCATCGACAGGCTCGCATTGGCTGGCATAGGCTCCCGCGCTCATCCGCCGCCTCCCGCGTCTTCCCCGCGCCCGCCATCCGTGTCATTCCACGGCCGACAAACGGGCCAACGCTTTGAGGATGTCCATACTGCTGATAATGCCCCGAGGCCGCCCCAGATGGTCGATCACGGGAAGATGATGCACATGCTGGGCCGCCATGATCCGCGCGGCCTCGACGATTGGCGACTGCTCGCCAATCGCCTGCACGGCCCGAGTCATGTAAGTGGCGGCCACGTCGTCCGGTTTCCACTCGGGAGGCGACTGATGCGGAGCTGAACCGCCGTTGTTCACCGCCGCGTCCCGTTTCAGAAAGTCGACGGCGCTCAGCATTCCGACGCAGACGCCGTGCTCATCCACCACCGGCAACGTGGATAACTCATGACGCGCCAGCAGACGCGCGACTTCCGACATTCTCTGCCGCGCGCCCGTCTTCACAACGTCCGTCGACATGATGTCACGGACCAGGAGCACTCGCAGACTTTCGCTAACGTCATTCATAGAGTTTTCCAAAATGTTTGCTCTGACAACGAGCCAGGCGGGTCCGAAGGCCGAATCGAGCCGGGCCCGAGGATCGTTACCGCAATTCGCGGACCAAAGCGAGTGCCAGGGTTTTCCCCACACCCGTCTTAGGGATGCGTCATCAACCCTGACCCAAAACGGCAAAAGTCGCTAGACTGCGGAACAGTGGTTGGCCCCTCGCACCCCCCTCGGCCCCGGGAATGGCAGCGGCCGAATGGGCAGCTCCGCAGAGCGTGCGGAACCGCACGTCGCGGCGCTCCCCGGAGCGCGCGGCGCGGGGATGATCAAGGAGACGCGACGATGAGCACGGCGCCGGCTTTATCTCTGCTGATTGTGGACGACGATGGCGAGTTCCGCGGATTGCTGGCCCGCCGCTTCGCCCAACATGGTTACCACGTCGAGGAAGCGGCAAGCGGCGAGCAAGCGTTGGAGTCGCTGCAACGCCGCGAGTTCGATGTCGCGCTGTTCGACATGATGATGCCCGGCATGTCGGGGCTCGCCCTGCTGGAGACGCTTAAGGCCCAGCGATCCGAATGCGAAGTCATCATGCTCACCGGCCAAGCGACCGTCGAGTCGGCGGTGGCGGCGATGAAGGCGGGCGCCTACGACTACCTCACCAAGCCGTTCCCGCTCCGCGATCTTGAACTAGTTGTCGAAAAGGCCCGCGACCACCGCCGTCTTGCGAAGGAAAACCAGCAACTCAGACAGCTGCTCGCCCGCAGCCAATCGGGGCCCGAATTGATCGGCGAGTCCACCGCGATGCAGGAGGTCTACCGGCTGATCGAACGAGCGGGGCCGAGCGAGCGGGCTATTTTGATCCAAGGCGAGAGTGGAACCGGCAAGGAACTGGTCGCCCGCGCGTTGCACCGGCGGAGCCCGCGGCACGACAAGCCGATGGTCATCATTAATTGCGCCGCGTTGCCCGAAACGCTGCTGGAGAGCGAACTGTTTGGGCACGAAAAGGGAGCGTTCACGGGCGCCGTCAGTTCGAAGCCTGGCCTGTTTGAGGTAGCCGATAGCGGCACGCTCTTTATTGACGAAATCGGTGAGATGCCCGGCTCGCTGCAGGCGAAACTCCTCCGGGTCCTCGAGGATGGCTCGCTTCGCCGCATCGGATCGATCAAAGAACGCCGCGTCAACGTGCGGCTGCTAGCGGCGACTAATCGCAATCTTTCCGCCGAGGTGGCGGCTGGCCGATTCCGCGAGGATTTGTTTTATCGGATCAACGTCATGTCGCTGGAACTACCTCCGCTCCGCGAACGCGGCGGCGACATCCCGTTGCTCATCGACCATTTCCTCGGCCCCGATTGGGAGATCGAGGACGACGCGTTGACAGCGCTGGAACGATACCACTGGCCGGGCAATGTCCGCCAACTGATCAACGCCTTGGAACGAGCGAAAATCATGGCGGACGATCAGTTGATTCGACGGCAGGACCTGCCCCGCGAAGTGCAGTCGCTTGACGGCAAACCACCCCCCCCCCCCGGAACCGCCGCTTGGCGACGACCTAGCGTCGATCGAGCGAGGTAAGGTTGTCGAGGTCTTACGGCGAATGAGCGGCAACAAGACCCGTGCGGCGAAAGCCCTCGGCATTGACCGCCGCAAACTCTATCGGCTCGTCGAGAAATACTCGATCCTGACCGTGGAGATCCGTGGTGGCGAAGCCGACCCTAGTGCCGGTTAACGTCCACCCAGCGGAAAGCCCCAACGCGACGCTACCGTCTTTGGAGTGCGGCGCCCGAAGGCGCCGCTTTCCCCCACGGACGCCGCGCCACCAAGTCAAACGCCCCACCAGCGAAACGACCCGAAGCGACGCTAACGTTTTTTGGAGTGCGGGGCCGAAGGCACCGCTTTCCCCCCGAACGCCGCGTCACCAAGTCAAACGCCCACCCAGCGAAACGATC
>JBJTOW010000037.1:0-5081 GCA_046074805.1 Planctomycetota bacterium
TTTGGAGTGCGGTGCCGCCGGCACCGCTTTTTCCCTTCCCGGTCTACCCCCGCCTTCGCCATCGCTAAGTGGCTATTTACGCCCAGAAATCGCTAAAACTAGGCGAAAAGTGATTAACTCGATAAATGAAGCACGTGCGGAAAAAGCGGGGCCCTTGAGCGACGCGTTCCAAAGAGCACCGCAGCATTTTTGCCGGGCAACTTGATCGAACACGACGAGCGCTGCGCCGTTCAGCCAGCAGGGTTCGTCGTCCAAAATAGTCGGCCATCGAATTAAACGGAGGCACCTACCGGTTCGCCGGAGTGCCACCGGAGTGGGTCGGTTTCGTCGCGGTGAACGCGGTGATACAGCGTGTCTCGCTCCACGGGTTCCCGTCCCGCTTCGATGATCAAACGACGGATATGATCCACCGTCAACGCCTGCGGGGTGGTTGCCCCAGCATCGTGATAAATCAATTCGTGTCGCACGGTCCCGTCGATATCGTCCGCCCCGTACGATAATGCCGCTTGGGCGGTGCCCAGGCCGAGCATGATCCAGTAAGCCTTGATATGAGGAATGTTGTCCAGCATCAAGCGGCTCACGGCCATCGTGCGTAAATCCATAATCGCCGAAGGCTTTTTAATGTGCGACAATCCCGTATTCTCGGGATGGAAGGCGAGGGGGATAAATACCTGGAATCCACCCGTTTCGTCTTGAAGCTCCCGTAGACGCACCAAGTGGTCGATGCGGTGGTAATCCCGCTCGATATGCCCGTAAAGCATGGTGCAATTGGTCCGCAAACCCATTTGGTGGGCCGTACGGTGGACCTCGAACCACTTGTGCGAGTCGGCTTTGTGTTCGCAGATTTCACCACGGACCTCGGGATGAAAAATCTCGGCGCCGCCACCCGGCATGCTGCCGAGACCGGCCTCGACCATATCCTCTAAAATCGCGCGGACCGGTTTACGAGTTAGGAACTCGAACCAGTTGATCTCTACCGCCGTCCACGCCTTCAAATGCAAACCAGGATACGCGTCGCGCAGAATCTTCAAGACATTGACATACCACTCGTACTTGCGCTGATGATGCAAGCCGCCCACGATATGCATCTCCGTGCAACCGTTCTCGACCGCTTCCCGCCCCCGCGCCAAAATCTGCTCGTCGCTCATCGCGTACCCCTTGGGGTCCCGCAGGTCCGAGCGGAACGCGCAAAAAGTGCAGCGATAAACGCACACATTCGTCGCGTTTAAGTGAGTGTTAATGTTGTAATAGCCGACGTTGCCGTTCAGCCGTTCACGCACGATGTTCGCCAACTCGCCCACTTCGTGCAGCGGCGTGTCGGGTCGATACAGGAACAATCCGTCGTCAAACGAGAGACGTTCGCCCGCCATTACCTTGCCACGTATCGAATCCAGGGTCGGCGACTTTCCAGGCATGGGAGATTCCCCTCTGAAACAGCGAATCGGCCAATCACCACAATAGGTCGATCGAACCGATGACAAATAGCCCAATGCTTACCACCGCGTTAACATGAAAGAACGCGATGTTGACTCGAGTTAAATCGTCCGGTCGCACCAAGCGATGTTCGACGATCAACAGCGTCGCCACCGCCGCGATGCCGCTACCGTATAGCCAGCCGAGCGGAACCGACGGGCAGAGGAACGGCAAACCAACCAGCACGACGAGCATTCCGGCGTGGCAAGCGGCGGCTAACTTCAGCGACACCGGTATCCCAAGCCGCGCGGGCACACTCCGCAATTTCGCCCGCGTGTCGTAACCGTGATCCTGGCACGCGTAAATAATGTCGAAACCAGCGACCCATAACAGGACAGCGGCCCCGAGCAAAACGGCGGGTAGAGCGTCCAGCGGCGCAGCGAGCAGCACCTCGCCGCGTAGCGCGATCCAAGCTGAAACCGGAGCCATCATCAACGCCGCGCCCAGCCAGAAATGGGCGAGCGACGTGAAACGCTTCGCGTAACTATAGCCAAGCAGAAACAGCAAAACCGGCACGGATAGGATCAGTGGCAATCGATTCGGTAGGAATAACCACGTCCCCGCGAAGAACACCGCCCCACTGGCCACAATGAACCACGCCACACTGGCGGCCGTTAAAAGACCGGCCGGTAAATGCCGGGACTTTGTACGCGGATTCGCGGCGTCCAGGTGACGGTCAACCAAGCGGTTGAACGCCATCGCGGCGCTCCGCGCTCCGACCATGCAGACAATAATGCCGACTAAATGCGTCCAGCGGAAGGTTGGTCCTGAACCGCTCGCGGAAGGCGTTGTCCACGCCATGACAGCGGCTAGCAACGCGAACGGCAGAGCGAAGATTGTATGGCTGAACCGGATCAATTCCAGTAAGTGCCGCACCTGTGTCAGCATTACTCGCCTCCAGGCGCGGCCGGTTCGCCCCACCGCCGCATCAAACGATGCTCGACTTCCAGTTGGTCGAGGATCCTCGCCACAATGAAATCCACAAGATCCTCGAGAGTACGCACGCCGTGATACCAGCCGGGCATCGCCGGCAGCACAATCGCGCCGGCTTCGGCGGCCCGCTTCATGTTCTCCAATTGCGGCAGCGACAGCGGCGTCTCCCGCGGGACCACGATCAGCTTGCGACGCTCTTTCAGGTGAACGTCGGCCGCTCGATGGATCAAGTTGCCACTGGCCGCATGCACGACGCCGCTCAGCGTCCCGCCCGAGCACGGACAAATCACCATGCCGGCGGTCAAAAACGATCCGCTGGCAATTGGAGCCATAAAGTCCTGGTGGTGATGCACGGTGAGCAGCGATTGCTGCTCGTCGGTAAGCCGACGAAGTCCTAGGGAAGCGGGCGTCAGAGGACCAGATCCAAGATCGATTTCCAGTTCCTCGCGGAACACAATCCGCGCCGAGGGACTCATCACCGCGTGCACCCGACGGCCGACCTGCAAGAGAACCTCGAGCAGACGGCGAGCATACACGGCTCCGCTGGCGCCCGTGATCGCCACGACTATGGGGCGGCTCATTTCTCCCCCACGTACAGCGTGGCGACGCCGCCTGTAAAGCCGTAGTAACGCACGGTACTCAACCCGGCCGACTTCATCCGTTCCACCAACTGCTCGTATGCGGGAAACTCGCCAACACTCTCCGGCAAGTAGTTGTAGGCGCTAGACGTGTTGCGGGCCAGCCACTGCCCGATCCGCGGCAGAATGTTCCGGAAGTACCAGCCGTAAATGGCTTTGAAAGGTTGCCAACGCGGCATGGAGAATTCGAGCACCGCAACGCGGCCGCCCGGTTGGCAAACCCGAGTCATCTCGCGCAAGCCTCGATCGGTATCCGACACGTTCCGCAGTCCGAAAGCGACGCTGACGATTTGAAAGTGGTTGTCTGGGAAAGGCAGGTTTTGCGTGTCCGCCTGGATAAACGAAACTCGGTCGGAACCGGGCCGCCGCCGCCCCTTTTCCTTGGCGATATCGAGCATTTCCGGACAAAAATCCGAGCCGACCACCGGCGACCGGCCGGCACTGGCGCGGGAGAACGCCAGTGCCAGATCGCCAGTGCCGGTGCAAACGTCGAGTATGGGGGAATCGCCCGTCGGCCGCACGATCCGCGTCGTCCGCCATCGCCAGTAGCGATCCACCTGGAACGAAAGCAGGTGGTTCAGCCGATCGTAGGCCGGGGCGATTTCCCCGAACATTCGCTGAACTCGGTTGTCCGACTTATCAACCGCCATGGCAGTAGCTACGCTGGGACGAGGTGCCTCACAGGGACCGACCGCTTCGATCACCCACTCGCTGACCGTCCTGCCCAAGATAACTTAACTTTCGCCCGTCCCGCCACCCGCGAACCCCTTCCCGTGGACATAGCTTCAGACTCCGGGCCGCCGCCGTCGTCGGCAGCCGCGTCCACGTCACGGGACCGCGAATCGCGCGCCGCGCTCCGACACGCGGGCCGTCTTCGTCCTCGCCATCCGCTGCGGCGGAATTTGCGAGCCAGCGTGCTGGATGCGGCGCTTTTCAGCGTCATGGTGGGACTCGGCGAAACCTACTTCAGCGCTTACGTCTTGGCGCTGGACGGCGGCGAGATCGCGGCCGGTCTCATGCTGGCCATCCCGCTGATGGCCGGCGCTGTCCTGCAACTGATCACGCCCTGGCTGGTGCAACGCTGGATTCGGCACCAGCCATGGGTGGTGGGAACCGCAGCGCTGCAAGGGCTGAGCGTTCTGGCGATGCCGCTTGCGTCGTTCGCGGGCGACCGGCGAGTAACCGCCGCTTTCGTCGCCGCATCGTTCTACTGGGCCGCCGGTCTAGCCGCCGGTCCGGCCTGGAACACCTGGATCGAAGGGATCGTGCCGCGACGCGTGCGCACGCGGTTTTTCGCCTTCCGCGTTCGCGTCTCCCAGGCCTGCATTCTGCTCGGCTTCGTCGCTGGCGGCTTACTGCTTCAATACGGAAAGGACCACCAGCGGACGCTCTCGACATTCACCCTGGTGTTTCTCCTGGCGGCCGGCTGCCGACTACTGTCCGCGTGGTTTCTCAGCCGACACTTGGAAGTATTCCGCCGCCGACGGGCACCCGTCCCAACACCCGGCGCTACCATCCGCCGTGGCGGAAACCCTTCGAGCAACCGCTTGTTGGCCTACCTGTTCGCGGTGCAGGTCGCGGCATATATCGCCGGCCCCTATTTCGTGCCGTTCATGCTCTCAAAGTTGGAATTCACATATCGCGATTACGCCCTGTTGATTGGCTTGACGTACGTCGGCAAAGTCGTCGCTTTACCCGCCTGGGGACGCCTCGCGCATTTCACCGGCCCACACCGCCTGTTGTGGATTGGCGGGCTTTCCATCGTGCCGATTTCCGGTTGCTGGATGGTGTCGCAAAACATGTACTACCTGGGCGTGCTGCAATTGGCCGGCGGCATCACTTGGGCCGCCTATGAACTGGCCGTGTTGCTCATGTTTTTCGAATCGATCCCTCGTTCCGAACGCACCACCACCCTGACCGTTTACAACTTCGGCAATTCGCTCGCCCAAGTCGCCGGCGCACTGCTTGGAGCCGTCTGGCTGCGTCACTTCGGGAAGACTTTCGACGCTTATCTGTGGTTGTTCGTCGCTTCCAGCA
>JBJTOW010000038.1:0-4870 GCA_046074805.1 Planctomycetota bacterium
CGGCGCCCGCAGGCGCCGCTTTCCCATCACCACGGCGAACGCCAACCCCTCCGTGCCGCAAACGCTCGACCAGCGAAAACGTCTTTTGGAGTGCGGCGCCCGCAGGCGCCGCTTTCCCATCACCACGGCGAACGCCAACCCCTCCATGCCACAACCGATCGACCAGCGAAAACGTCTTTTGGAGTGCGGCGCCCGCAGGCGCCGCTTTCCCATCTACAAGGCGAACACCGGCCCTTCCCGATCATCCCGCGTTACTTCGACTGCTGGCGGCTCATCTCCTCCGACATCGCGTTCTGCTGCGCTTTTTGGACTTGGTCCAGCTGCTCTTGGGTGGCCGAGCCAGGAACGCTGTTGGAACCGCTGTCGCATCCCGACGCCACAAGGATGCTCAGTCCAAGACAAAAGCATCCCAGGGAAGTCCGGCGTTTCGCCAACAGAGGCTGAGAATTGCAACCACGGAAAACAGAAACAAACAAAGCCATAATGATGATTCGCTTTCGATTAAGACAATTATTTTTGGCGATTTCAATGGAGCGGTCGATGCCGGTTTATCGGTTGTCGAGACCGGTCAGCGGGTTGCCGTCGGCGATGGTGCAGAAGTTTTGCCAGACCGTCGCATTGATCGTATAAGCCACAAAACCGACCGATCCATCGACGCGGACGGTGTTTATTCCGCCGGGATGCGACGCACCGAAACGGTCGGACCAGAACGTGGGCTGCGAGCTATTGGGGTGCATCGTGTCCGGTTGAGGCATCTGATAGCCAAAACGAACAACGTCCTGATCCCACCCCGCGTTGTTCCAGATCTCATTATCTCCGCCCGCCGTCCCCCATGTGGTGCGGTGGACTTGCTTTTCCGAGACAAGCAGCGTTTGCGAGGTGCCGTCCATCACATCGGCCAGACGGCGGAATTGATCGGGCGGTGTGCCCGCAGGTCGAGTCAACGTCGCCCACTGACGGACGAAGGCTCCGTCGCAGCCGATGTTCCCCGAGTTAAGCCCGCCGTTCCCGGCATAATCGCAACGCGCGGCGCCGTTATACAGGGCGGCAGCGCGGCGCGACGGACAATAGTAGCCCTTCGTGATAGCCAGGGAGACAAGACTGTCGGTTGGCAAGTCATAGACAGTCTGCTGCTCAATAAAGGGGGTGATGTGAAAAGGCCAACTCCAGCCGGCCCGTTCCGTGGCGTTGCAGCATGTCTGCGTCGGTCCATCGGAACCGCCGTGTGGCAAGTAGCCGTAGGTGTCGTGGAAGTTTTGGCAGGCGAGGCCGATCTGTTTGAGATTGTTGACGCACTGAGTGCGCCGGGCCGCCTCGCGAGCAGCTTGCACAGCTGGCAACAACAGCGCGACGAGCACGCCAATAATCGCGATCACCACAAGGAGCTCCACAAGCGTGAACCCCCGACGCGCGGAAACGGAACGCATAAAAACCCTCCAGAAATCCAGGCACGGATAACAACAACGCCTCAAGCGACGTCGCGTTCGCCAAGCGGCGGGCCAAGACGGCCCCGTCGCCAGCCGGCGCGACAGGGCTGAGAATTTAAGGAGGAAGCGGCGGCCTTCAATCGCAAATCGGCCGCCGCTATCTAACTTCGCTGAATCTCCGCGCAACCTTTACGAGCGACCTGCGGCGACCGCACATCGGCGCGAAAAGTTAGCCCGATTATCACGCGCGGTTAACAGCTAACTCATCGAGTTCCAAGCGGCCAATGACGCAGCGAAAGCTACTTACGCGTCGTTTGAAACGTCCGCTCGTGGCCGTTCGCCGGAATGGAAACCGTGTAGCTTCCACCGTCGGGCGCGACAGACAGTTTGATGTAGTTTCCGCGGCACTCGCGTTCCAGGTTGGCGATTTGAATATCGGGCACGTTGTTGGCCGCGCCGTCGGGACGCAGGTTTTTATGCACTTGGTACACGGCCTCCAGCGACGCGGTGCGTTTCAGGTTATCAAAGACTTCAGGGGCACAGCCCTTCGTGGTGCCGTTGTTCATGATCGCGACCCGCGGCTGGACTGACCGGAGCACCACCGGGTTGTTGCTCGCGTCGAGTCCATGATGCGTGACTTGATACACGTCGACGGCGCCGATCAAATTCTTCGGGCACACCAACCGCGACTCCTGATTCCAAGTCAGGTCACCGGCGTCCAGAAACCGCCACGCTCCCAGCGATACCACGAGCACCACGCTGTTGGCGTTATCCGAGCCATCGCGATCCTTAGTCCGCAGATCGGCGCACAATGCGGTGTTTTCCGGGATCGAGGCGACAGCGGGAATGAATTGTTGGCGAGTGCCGATGCAATGGATCCGCAGCGGCGTGGATTCGGAGCCTGCCGACTGCTTAACTGGCAGCGAATCTCCCGGGTTGAGAACCACGCGGCGTTCGCACGGAAACTTCCAATAGCTTGGGTCTGGCCGATCCGGCATTCCTGGGAACTCGCCGTTGTCGTACACCGACTTGATCGGCACGAGGCCGCTGAGCGTCGCGGCGCCGCCGTAGTGGTCGCCATGGAAATGCGTCGTCACAAGGTGGTCGATCTGGCGACGGCCGGCCACTTCGCCCAACACTTTCGCGATACGGTCGGAATCGCGCCGTCCCGGATTGCCGGCATCGACCAAAATCGTTTCGCCAGCCGGCGTAACGATCAACGTCGCCGCGCCCCCTTCCACGTCCACCCAGTAAATGTCCAGCCGCTTGTCGTCGGGCCCGGCCACCGCATCGACTGTGGCCCAGAACAGGCACAGGCCCACGCCGAGCACGACGCTGGCCCAACGAACCAGCCTCGCCACAAACCGTGAACTGGAACTATCCGCATTACGAAAGCCGCTGGACATGATGGCCTCGGAGTCGAGGGTGAGCGAATTCGAGCAAACACCGCTGGGAGTTCACGGCGGAAATCAACGCGTCAGAATAGCCGCTGGATCGGCTGGCCCTCGACCAGCGGACGTGGGCGGCCGCCCATGTCGTGGACCACCGTGTTCCGTCCGTACCCGAGCGCATGATAGATCGTCGCGACGAAATCCCGGGTGTGAACTGGATGGTCGACTGGTTCGGCGGCGCTCTTGTCGCTCGCGCCAATCACTTGCCCGCCGCGAATACCGCCGCCCGCCAGGACCGTGCTGTAAACATTGCCCCAGTGGTCCCGACCGGCACTCTGGTTGATCTTTGGTGTCCGACCGAACTCGCCCGTCCACGCCACCAACGTTTCATCCAGCAAGCCGCGCTCGTCGAGATCTTCGAGCAACGCGGAGAACGCTTGATCGACCGGCGGCATCAGCAAATCCTTCATTAAGCGGAAGTGATTGCTGTGGGTGTCGAAATTCTTCGTCGAAACCAGGTGCATCCACGGCACCGTCACCAGCGATACGCCCGCCTCGACGAGCCGCCGCGCAACCAAACAGCTGCGGCCGAACTTGTTGTCGCCGTACCGCGCGATCGTGGCGGGATCTTCTTTGTCGAGCAGAAATGCCTCCCAGGCCGAGTGCGAATCCAGCACGCTGAGCGCCCGTTGCCGAGCCAGCTCGTAGGTGCCGGCCTCTTCGCCGGGCAACTGGCGGCCGCCGTCCGCGAGTTTCCGAAGCAGATTCACACGGTCCGAAAAACGCTCCATCCCCACGTCCGCCTGTGGCAAGAACGCAGGCGGCAACGTGCCCGGCAACCAGTGTTCATCGATCAACATCAGCGGATCGTACTTGGCGCCCAGATAGCCCGCATGCTGTCCGCCCCACTGGAAATTGTTTTGGTCGCCTATTCGCACGGGCAAATGCACCGAGCCCGGCAAACCGCCTTTGTCGCCCCGCAATTGTCGGATCGCCCCGCCGATGCTTGGCGGATCCTGCCGCGACACCTGCGGTTCGCCGCCCGGGCGTGGCGCGTGCGGCAATCCGGTGAGGTTGTAGTGAACCCCTACACCGTGCGTGCCGCTGCGATGGTACGTCGAGCGAATGATCGAGTAGCGATGAGCGTTCTGCGCCATGCGCGGCAGCAGTTCGCAGATCTCGATGCCGGGAACGTTCGTCGCGATCGGGTCGAATTCGCCCCGCACCGCGACATCCGCGTCTGGCTTCGGGTCGAACGTCTCCTGCTGCGCCGGCCCGCCAGTGGCGAACAACAGGATGCAGCTACGGGCGCGACCACTGCCCACCCCTGTTCCCGATCGACCGGCCGCGTTTGTCGCAGCCCCTGCCGCGCCGCGGCCAGCCCCGGAACTAGCCGCCGTGCTCGCCAGATCGCGAGCCATCAGCAGTTCGGGCAAGCCAAGCCCCATCGCCGCCAAACTGCCGGCTTGCAAAAAGGTGCGACGATTCGACAGACGTGGATCGAGTCGGCGGCAGTCGCGTGAGTCAGCCATGGTCAAACTTCCTCGAATCGCCTTGAAATGCGGGAGTCACTTCGTGCTGTGGCAAGGAATTTCCGCCTCACCCCACGATCGTCCATCCATCGACGAACGATGATCTTATATCCGCTGGGAACCGATTGCCACTGCGGATTTTTTCGTGGGCAGCGGCGACTGTCTCGGTAGGCGAAGCGGTTGTGGAGGTTATCGCTGCAGCTTCTCGCTGGTGTTTCCACCGCCGCTCTCGAGTGGCTGAAGTGGCAAGGGTCGTTTGTGCATGTCTGAAAGCTAACAAAAAATGTCCGATTCCCACAAGATTCGGCGGGCCTAAACCGCTACGTTAGGAGCTTGTTGGGTGTCGCCGCCGGCCGAGGCGGATACTCGCCGCGTCGACGCCGTCCGCCATCGTTCCATTTGACGAGAATCTGTCATGCGCGCGTTCGTTCTGTCGTTACTCCGTGGCCTGCTTGCCGCAGCCGCAGCCATAAGCGTTTTGGGCTCCACAGCCATCGCCGCCGATCCGCCAGCCCTCAAA
>JBJTOW010000039.1:0-2584 GCA_046074805.1 Planctomycetota bacterium
TCCCGCACGACTTCGACAAGGGCTTGCGAGTCGAGCGGCGCCAGGCAGATGCCGTGGACCTTTTTCGTGATGAAGTTCTGCACCAGCTTGATCTGTTCGCCCCGGTCACTCTCGAGCGGTGGACCTTGCCAGAGGATCTCGACGTTGCCGAGTTCCTCGGCGGCCCGCAAGGCTCCGTAATGGACTGACTTCCAGAATTCGTGGGTCGTGCCTTTGGGGATCACGGCGATGCGAAACGATTTGCCGGCGGTGTTCGTCTCGGCGCCGGACGCTTGGGGCGGATGCAACAGTTCCCGCATCCGCGGCTCGTCCATGTTCTGCGGCGTCGCGAGGTATTCGCCGGTGGGAATGCGTTTCCGCAGTTTTCCGTCCGCGAACAGACGCGGTCGGTCGGCTTCGCGAACCGAGGCCGGATCGAGATGGGCCATCAGCGCCTTGACGGCCAGTTCTCCCATCGTCACCGGATCTTGCAAAACGATGCCGTGCATCGAGCCGTCGCGCATCGCCTGCACCATCCGCTCGTTGGGGTCGAACCCGACCAGCTTTACTTTGCCGGACAGGCCGAGTTCGTCGAGTGCGCCGAGCGTGCCGTTGGCGTTGGGCTCGCATACGGCGAAGACGCCGGAGACTTGGTTGCCGAACTTTTGCAATACTTGCTGGGCTTTCGCGAGCGATTCTTCGGGCGTCGTGCCCGCGTACTGATCGGACGACAAGACCTTGAGCTGCGGATTGTTTTGAACCGTTTCGAGGAAGCCCTCTTCGCGCTGATAGGTGCTTTCGCTGCCTGGGGTGTAACGCAGCAGGATCACGCCGTTGCCGCTGCTGGCGCCGCTTGAATTGGGCGAGCTTTCGGTACCGGGGTTTTGGCTGTTTGCGGCGGCTGCGTCCGGCGAGGTGGACGCAGTGTCGGCATCAGCCGCTGCGCCGCTGGAAGCACCTCCCGGCGAGGCTCCGCCGGCCGCCCCGCCGCGTTGGCAACCCGCAACCGGGAAACCGGCGAGCAGCAAGATGACGCATAGCAAGCGAATCGCGCCCGGGCTGCGACAGCCGCGACTCGCCATCGATCGGACGGCGGGAGGGGCCACAGTTGGTAACGTGGAAACGAAGAGCCGCATGGAACCGCCTCCGCCTTGACGGGTTCTGTGACGCGGACGCAGGCGAGTGGGAACGAGCCGAGTCCGCGTGAGTGCCGAGTGGAATGTTGAGGACGAACTGGGTGTTTTGTCGCCTATTCGCTTTCGTCGTACGACGGACTGCCAGTCCGTCGCCATGCATGGGTTGGGAAATCCCAAGTCGCTCACCTAGCAAGCGTTGCGACGGACCAGGAAGTCCGTGGTAACGTGAAAGGTGTGGTACCGCGAAAGGTGTGGACCGCGAATGCCTTAGTTCGGACTGCCGCGATCCGACCGTTCACCCCGATCGCCAGAACGATCGCCAGAACGGTCGCTTACACGGTCCCCGCGTTCTCCCGATCGGTCGTGGCGTTCGGGGCGATCTCCGCGATCGGAACGCTCGCCGCCGCGATCGGAACGCTCGCCGCCACGATAACCGCCGCGACCACCGCTTCGAGGGCCCCGATCGCCTCTGTCTCCTCTGTCTCCTCTATCTCCCCGATCGCCTCCTCGGTCGTTGCGACCCCGATCGCCGCCGCGGTAGCTGCGGCCTCCGTTGGGATTGCGGGCGCGGGCTTCCATGTTGGCTTGCACGAGGATACCGACGGTTTCTTCCCAACTGGGAACACGGCGGAGTCGGGTTTCGCCAGCTCCGACACCGGCCAGTTGGCCTTCGTCGCCATCGGCATCCATGGGTTCGTCGGCGTCCGCGTCGGCTTCGTCGTCAAGGGACACGCCGTAGGGGGTGCCCTTGAGATCTTCGAGCGGTTCGAGGGCGTCGGCGTCTTGCTCGGGCGATGTGGTCGCGGCCGCATCGCGATCGCGTCTTCCACCTCGGCGGCGACGACGACGGCGGCGGCGCGACGAGCGTTCGTCGCCTTCGGCTCCGCCTTCCCCACTGGCCGGGCCATCACCGGCGACGTCACCGGCGACGTCACCGGCGAGATCGCCTTCGACAGCAGCCTCTTGTTCGCCGACAGCATCGCTCGCGATGGGGGCGGACGGATCGCTGGAGCGGGCGGAGATCGCGGGCCGAGACTCTGAGCGGTTTTCAGCGCGGTCGCGGCGGTCTCCGCGGCGGCGTCCGCGACGCGGTCCACGCTCGCGTCGTTCGCGAGTTTCGCCCGTGGCGCTGGATTCGGCGCTGGATTCGGCGCCGGATTCTCCAGCTTCGGCTGTTTCGGCAGAGGTGCCGGCGGCAGCGGCGTCGCTGTCCGCCCCGGTCAGGCCGGAACCGAACGCCGCAGTGACCTCGGACTCCTGGCCGGGGATGGGAACTTCACCGGCATCTTCCATTTCGCGACGGCGACGTCGGCGGCGACGTCGGCGAGCATCGGAACGTTCGCCTTCCGTCGCGCCGTTCGGGTGACGTCGCGGCTCGACGCCGAAACGATCTTCGTCGGCACCAGCGGTGGTGGAAGTGGTTGAACCAGTCACGGAGGACGCAGCGGAGTCTAACGCGGCAGTGGGAT
>JBJTOW010000040.1:0-16219 GCA_046074805.1 Planctomycetota bacterium
GGCTGACGGCGAATAATCGCTTCACTTGCGCGTCGAGCCATACCGTAACCTCCTGAGATCCATAGCCTGCCAAAGCTCCGATCCCGAAAGTCGCGAGAACCGACGGATTGGTCGACTCGACGCCGCTAAACGCGGCGACGCCACCCACAACGAGCGCGCACGAAAAAAGTCCTAAACAGCCGCCGAGCCACGGCCCAACAACGCCCTTCCAAAAATAACGCGGAGAAAAAGCTTCCCGGACTAAATAACGGCCGAGGAAGCTGCGGAGCTCGTTGCAGATCCCACCCAAAGCGCCGCCCGCGAACGCCAGGACCAGCGTGGGCAGAAACTTCGATGATCCATTCGCCGCGTTTGGTACCGGCATGGAATAAAACCCACAGCAGTTAATCAACGCATTGGTTCCACTGACAACATCGCCAACAATATATAAGAACACGAGTAACAAAATCAGGAGATAATGAACACTCAGCCAAGCCGGCCCGTGATCCCAAAACTTTTCGACGATAAGCTCGCGTCGCTCGCGTCGCTCGCGTCGCCTCATCTCCGCCGGCGTTTCTTCACTTCCAGGATTAGCCATGGTTTGGTGGCTTCGTGGGAAAAACGGACTTACGGCACGAGCTTCTTGCCGTCCGCAACAGAGTGGTTTTTCCGGCATCCTGGTCCATGACGCGGATTTCTCCCTCACACCCTAACGCCGTGAAAATCGGATTTCAAGTCATTCGTCAAAGCTTGCGAGTCTTCGACGTAGCCTGCGAGCCTCGGATTTCGGCCGGGACTACCGGCGATCTGACGGAATGACCAAGGCAAAACGCTCACAGGCGGTTCGGGAGAGCGGTAGGCCGTCAATCCACGTTCGCACGGTCGCGGATTTTCTCGAAGAAGTCGCTAGCCGCACGGTGGAATCGCAGCACTTCCTCCCGCTGTTTGGCGTCGGCGATCGAGAGTTGGCGTTCACGGGCGGCGATCCAATCGATAAAGAATTGGGCGGCCGACCGGCTCACACGGGGTTGGTCGCCGATCATCACGTAATACGGCGCGCTCATCGCGAAACGGAATGTGCGGGGATTGTTAGTGATGGCCCGGATCGCCAACCAACCGCTTTTATCGAATTCGACCGTTGGCAGCTCACCCTGGTTTTTAACCCAGTCGGCGAGCCGCGTTTCCTGGATGATTTTTCCATCCTTGATGATCTCCAAGTATTCCACCCGCTCGCGCATAGAAAGCTGAAGCGCGATGGATAGTTCGACCTTTTCGCCAGGATAAGCTTGAAAGCTATAACCAGGCAGTTCGCCATTCACTTGCGGTCGCAGCAGTGGGCCGTTGGTGACAAAGGAACGGCCGGCGCGCAGCCCTTCCCACCACGCCTCCCAGGTTGGCTCGCCGTCGCAGTGAACGTAGACGCGGTTATATCCCACTGGGTTGGGCGCCCAACCAGAGCCGCTGCCAGCCGACGGCGGCAATCGCAGGCCGCAATCGAGCAGCTTTGAGTAGATATCGAGCGACCAGCGGGCGATGCCGTGCGGATTGGGGTAGAACGCCGAGTCGCGCGGGTAGCCGCCCGCTTCGTGCGTCACCATGGCGTCCCGCTGCAAATGGCTATGGGCGATAGCCACCGAGTCCAGCCGCCGACTGGCGATCCACACGGGCAGGTCCCATGAAAACGGGCGGGCGGCGTCGGCGTGCGGTTGAAGGACCGCGTTGCCCTGGGCGAGCGATTCAACCGATGACTCGGTTGTCGCAGGAGCGCTCGGGGCTCGCTTCGCCATTTTTAAGAAATCGACCGCTGAGGGGTATTCCCACATGGCGGTCGCGAGCGGAGGCGGCGTGCGGGTCTGGAAGAGTAACAGGCCGCCGCCGCCACGATCGTCATAGCAAGCGCCGCCCGACAGAAACCGTGCCGGAGCGAATGACTTTGGCTCCCAATCTGCCGGATTGCCAGCCGCTTGATTGCCAGCCGCTGAATTGCCAGCCGCTGAATTGCCAGCCGCTGGAGTTTTAGCGATGGCGGGTGGGCGGTTGTTGGTGGTGGTAGTGGAAATGGCCGCGGTGGAAGCGGCGTTTGTGGGCTTGGCGGAGCTGGCGGTGGTGACGATGGAGGCGAAATGCAGGTCGTCGGCGAGCATGAGGAGTGGCACATCGTTGAGTGGTCGGCCGATGTGGAGGTCGCCCGAGTACCAGCCTTCTTTTTTCAGATTGACGAATCGTCGCAGTTCGACCGTCTTGCTGTCGTTGGCGCCGGTGGCGATGGAGAAATGGCCGGAGACGATTTTGTATTCGGGTCCGCGTTCGACATCGAATTCGTAGTCGCCATTAGGCAGGTCGAGCAGAATGCGGCCGTCGAAGCAGAAATGGTCGTGCCATGCGGGCACGCGCGGCGGACGCACCGGCTTGCCACGCGGATTGCGCAAGTGCATGCGAACAGCGAGCGGTTCGCCCGTTTCGCCGTCGACCGCGCGAATCTCCAATTGCCCGGCGACAGCGGGCGCGGCAAGGACGACGATGGCGAGAGCGGCGAGGATGGCGGCGATCGCCAGGAACGCGGCGGTGGCCTGGGCCAAAGCCGCAGCCACTTGCCATCGCCCGCGACTCGGCGATGGCGGGGGCTGACCGGTTGCGCCGGCGGTGGATGTCGAGTGGTTCATGGGGTCCTGATTCGGCGAGCGTGACTTGGCTAGGCCACGGGGCGGACGACGCGGCTCCACCGAGATTCGGTCGGCGCGCCGCTGCGGCTTGCTGGAGACCGACTTGGACGTAGAATGAGACGATTCGTTCGGCCTACCCGCTTTTGCCCGCATAATCCGCTCATGGAAGAAGACTACTACGCCATCCTGAAGGTTTCCCGCGACGCTTCGGCCGACGAAATCCAAAAGTCGTACCGGAAACTGGCCGCGAAGTACCATCCCGATATGAACGAGGGGAACAAGAAGGCCCGTGAAACGTTCCAAAAGGTGCAACGCGCGTACGAGGTGCTGAACGACCCCGAAAAACGCAAGCTCTACGACAAGTACGGCAGTTCGTTCGAGGGGGCGAGCGGCGGCGGCCCGGGCGGACCACAATGGCGATCAGCTGGTCCCGGCGGCGTCGATATCGATTTCAGCCAGTTTTTCGGCGGTGGCGGTGGTGGCGGTGGCGGCGGCGATCCATTCAGCGAGATCTTCAAACAGTTCGGCGGTGCCGGCGGCGCCGGAGCGGCTGGTGGTGGACGACGGGCCGGTCGACGTAATCACCGCGGATCGGACATTACGCACACCATCGACATTCCTTTCAAAGACTCGATCATCGGCGGCGAAGTGTCGCTCAAGTTGGAGCGGCCAGGCGGCCAGGGCGAAACCATCACCGTGCGGATTCCGCCAGGAGTCGCGGATGGGCAGACCATCCGGGTCCGGGGACAAGGCGATCCGGGCGGCGGTGTTCCTGGCGACCTGCTGCTTACGGTTCGCGTCGGCTCGCATCCGTTTTTCACCCGTCGCGACAACGATCTCATTGTGCGAGTGCCGGTGAGTCTTGGCGAAGCGGTGGGTGGGGCCAAGGTCGACGTTCCAACTCCCTGGGGCGAGATTGCGATGAAGATTCCGGCCGGCACCAGCGGCGGCAAGCGATTGCGGATCAAGGGCCATGGCGTTCGCAGCCGCAAAGGCGAAGGCGATCTGTTCGTCGAAGTTCAAATCGTCTTGCCAGCGACGTTGAACGACGAGCAGCGACGACTTGCCGAAAAGTTCGACGCCATCCATCCCGTGACGCCGCGAGTCGACTTGCAATGGTGATTTGGGGCGAAGCAGGCATATATGGATCTTTTGTTTAACCGCGACTTGCGAGTGCTCGCCAAAGCCGATTTTGATCGCGTCCATGCCGCTCGGCGGTCGGCCAGCGACTCGCTGTTGGTGGTCAGTGCTTCGCGAAATGGGCTACCTCACTCGCGCCTCGGCTTGGCCGTTGGCCGCGTCGTGGGGAACGCGGTGGTTCGAAATCGCTGGAAGCGGTGGATCCGAGAGGCGTTTCGGTTGGAACGGGACGGATTGCCGAGCGGTTTTGATTATGTCGTGCGTCCCCGGCCGGGCATAAAGGGCGACTTCATCGCCATCCGCGATTCATTGCGTGCCTTGGCTCACCGTTTGTCAAAGCGTCGGTGATCCGCAGTCATCTTGGGGACGGGGCGCCGAGAACGGAATGGCGGCGGGGCGAAGATGGCGACCGAATCGAATGCTGAAGTGAATGCTGATGGGCTGGCCGCCTCCACCGGTCGCGGCGCTGGCAGTGCAAACAGCTTTTCCAATACCAGCGGCGCCATTAGTGCGAACCACGTCGCCTGCGGCAGCGTTAACGCAAACGGTCCTGCGGAGAAATTGTCGCTAGGTGACCAGCCACAGGCCATGAGCATTGCGGCGCCTGAGTTCACTTTGGGTAGCGGCGACTGCCAGCCAGAGATTGGTTCGCGTTCGAGTGGTTGGCGGGGCTGGCTTTGGGGCGAAGTTCCGTCGGCCATCTTGGTTTTCGCGGTTCGTGGCTACCAAGTGTTGCTCGGCCCTTTTCTGGGCGGACACTGCCGCTTTCAGCCAACCTGCAGCCATTATTTCATCGGCGCGGTGAAGAAGCATGGCCCCTGGCGCGGGGCCTGGAGGGGCGTTCTGCGGGTGCTCCGTTGCCATCCATTCCGGCCTGGCGGTTACGATCCGCCATAACGTGTCGCTTAAGATCGGCCTACGAACCGCCTTGAACGGGCGGAATGTAGACATTCGTAAGCGCCGCGTAGTCCTCGCGCACAGGGCTGAAAACGTCAAGGACGACAGCCGGTCCATCCACGGCGACGGCGCGATGCGGCGTGTGCGGCGGGATAATAAAGAGATCGCCGGGTTGGCATAGGCGAGTCTCCTCGCCAATCGTCAACTGCAAACGACCTTTTAACAGAATACCGCCTTGTTCGTGGGGATGGCTATGGAGTGGCACTTCGGCTCCGGCGTCCATTTCCAGATAGGAGAGCATCAGGTTTTGGCCATGCGGGGTCCGCATGCGGCAACCAGGGACGGGTTCGATCGGGCGGATTGTGGAGACATCGATAAACGGCATGGCGGACTTTCCCAGGAGGTGATGCCGGGCGTTTAGAACGGAACTGGAACGCAACGATTACGCGTTGTGCTCACGAACGTCCGTTAATTCTGCGGTGGCGGTGTGCGGCCGTAAATGCCCGGTTCGTCGGCGCCATCGCCATTCCAATCGCCCACGACAGGTAGATCGCCCTGGCCGCCTAGTTTCAGGACGCGGTCTTGGGAGTCTATCTGGTGGTTATGGTTGATATCGATGATCCACACGCCCTGGCGGAAGACGCCGATTTCGTCCAAGCCGTCGCCATCGAAATCGCCGACGATCGCATGATCGCCGGGTTGGCCGAATTCGAACGAGTCGCGGGTCTCGTCCTCTAGCCCATCTCCATCGTGATCCAGTTGCCAACGTCCTTCGCGGAAAACGCCAATCGTGTCGATGCCATCGCCATCCCAGTCGCCGGCGATTGGCGAGTCGCCTTTCAGTCCGTAGCGGAAGACGTGGTCGATCAAGTCGGCACGCGGGTCGCCCTTGGCGGACAACTGGAGGAACCGCAGTCCATCAGTCGCTTCCTCGACACTGGGCGGAACGTTTTTGGGCACCGGTTGCGGGCGGTTTTGAAAGTCTGGCAAACCAGGCTCACGGGCCAACTGTCGGCGATCCCCTGCCCATTCCTCGCCAAGGATTCCGATATCGTCCTTGCCATCGCCGTTCCAATCGCCGACTACCGGCCGATCATTGGCGGAGCCGAGCCGCGCCCACAGATCATCCTCGTCCCATTGGCCGTTGCCATTGACATCGAGGAACCATTCGCCATTTAGATAGACGCCCAAGTCAGCTTGACCGTCGCCATTAAAATCGCCGGCGACGGGGACGGCGTCGACGGATCCAAAAACAAATGCCGCGAGCAGCGGCGAAGCGTCGGGGCCGAAGCCAACTCCGGTCGCAACCAGCCATTGGGCCTCGCGCAGACGCGCGGATCGCCATCGCGTGAGCAGTGGCGAGTTCTTCAAGAGAATCGCGGTATCGGCGGTCGCCGACGCCATTCCACGGGGCCGACCAGCGTCGACGACGCTCAAGTGCCACATGGCGCCCGAGCGTCCCGCCGCGTTTCCAACCACCTCAACGGTCGGAGTTGGCTGGGACACCACAAGAGTCGGCCGCACTGGATCGCGATACGTCTCGCGGGCCGGCGTGTACTCTCGTGGTGGTTCACCCTCCGGCGGTGTCTCAGGCGGCGGAGGCGTTTGTGGCGGCGGTGGCGGTGGCGGTGGCGGTGGCGGTGGCGGTGGTGGTGGCGGAGGAGGTGGTGGCGGTGGAGGCGGTTCCTTAACGACAAGCACTTCGCTGAAGTTGTTGTTTCGCGATTGCTGGCCGTAGCCGAGCGGGATACGGACGATCGAGTCGAAGTCCGTCACCACGGAGAGGGTGGCGATAATGTCAGTGGGCACGTATTCGTTACGGTTCAGCGCGACACCGCTCGTGCTGCCAGGTGTGTCGATGCCGTCAAACCAGTTGCTCGGCTGTTGTTGGAAGACAGCGTACGAGGCTTTACCTCGAAGGCCAGCGAATTCATAGAAACCGCTGGCGTCGGTCAGCACCGTGATCGGCTTGTCGGCTGGATAGATTCCGGGCAACGCGGCAGCCCCAAGCAGTGGTTCGCCAGTGACACCATCGCGTAGTTCGAGCGTGACGTTGGCCAGAGGGAGATCGTCGGCGGTTCGTCGGCCATCGCGGACCAAAGCCAAGTTGGCCGGGGGCAGGCCGTCAGCCGTCAAAATTGGCGGTCCATCTTGATAGACAAAGCCGCTTAGGCGGCTCGGCGGCAACTCGCAGAAATCGTAGAACTCGGCGGTTGTCCCGGAGCCCAAAAACACATTGTCGATCAGGTTCTCGCGTGTTAGGTCGCCACCGGCGTTTCCCGGAAACGCGGGCCCGTTGAAGTGGGTCGTCGGTTGCGATTGGCGAACCGAATAAACGCCAGGCGCCACCCCGGTGAAACTGTAATCGCCGTTGGCGTCGGTCCGGGTCGTGGCGACGACTCGCGACTGTTCGTCCAACAGTTCGATCTCGATGCCGGCGAGCGGCGTAGCGCGGGACACGTCCAGGCAGGTGTCGTCGGAATTCGCGCTGACATTGCCGGAAATCGAAGCCGGGAGGCGTTCGCCAAAATTGTAGTCGACGCCGATATCGCCCCATTTAAGGCTGATCTCGCGGATCGCATCGCCTTGAGGCGAAAGCGTGCCTACCGTGTTGGAGCCCACGGTTCCAACCGAATCGCGGCCGTCAAGCCAACCCAATGGCTGCCGCTCGACGACTTCGTAAACACCCGCAGGCAGATCGCTGAACGCGTAGAAGCCAAGCGAGTCGGTGACGGCTAATTGGAGTATGGCGCCAGCCGAATCCCGCAGTTCGACGGTCGCGTTCGGGATCGGGGATTCCGTTCGTTGAAAGACGCCGTCGTCGTTGCGATCGTGGTAGACAAACCCGGCGACCACGGCAGGTAGGTGTTCGCAGAAATCGTAATTGAGGCCAACACCGCCGGGCGGGAGACGAATCGAACCGATCGTGTCGTTGCCGTTGGCGATCCCGCCGAGCGTTCCTGGATGGTCGTCGCCGTCCAGCAGACCGGCGGGCGTGGTCTCGGTGATTGAGTAATCGCCAGGCGGCAAGTCCGTGAACTCGTATCGGCCATCGGGCCCGGTGCGGGTCGATGCCACTAAATCGCCTTGGGCGTTGAACAGTCGAACTTCGACGTTGGCAAGCGGCACGGCCAGCGGTCCATCGCAGTCGCCGCTTGGATCGGTCTGCGAAACGCGGCCCGAGAGCCTTCCGGGAGGGATCTCGCCGAACAGGTATTCGCGGCCGGCATCGCCTCCATTGAGGGTGATCTCGACGATCCGATCGCCCGGATTCTCCGCGCGGCCACGAGTGTCGCCGCTGACATTTCCGGGGCGATCCAATCCATCGAAGTAGCCGTCAGGCTGTTGCTCCTCGACGCGGTACGATCCGGGCGTCAGATTGTTAAAGCAATAATTGCCATCCGCATCGGTGACGGCGTCCACGGCGGATTGGGTATCGATGGTGGTGACCGGCACGGCTCGCACATCGACGCCCGCGATGCCTGGTTCGCCCGGATCGCGGAGTCCATTCTGGTTCATGTCGGCGTAAACGGCGCCGCAGAGACTCGCGGGGCGAATCACCTGCTGCGTCGATACGAGCACGCCCGTCGAGCGATCTCGCTTACCGTCGAAATTGTCGGGCGGAAGGCCTGGCGAGTCTTGATCAACCTTCAGTAATTGAGTGCCCGCGAACAAGGGGTCGTACACGTTCATGAAAACGCCATCGCCGCTGGCGTCGACGTAATGTGGCGCGACGAAGTCGGCGGTGGCGACCGACCCTTGGAATTCCACTCCGGAAGCGATCGGATCGACGCCACCGTTGAACAATGTCAAGTTAGTGGCCGGATCGAGCGCCGGATCGAGGTGCTGAATCTCGTCGACATCAATCGAGAACACCAATCGCTCGCCCGCCTCAAAACCAGTGAATTCAAGCTCCAACCTTTGACCGCCGTCCACCACTTTCCAAGCCACAGCGTCGATGCCGTCGCGTTTCAAGACAGTCATCGGGAAGGCTTCGTCGGCCCCGACGCCTTCGTGAAGCGTGTCGAACACCAAGTCTCCACGGCTGTAGCCAGGAGCGCCTTGGTCGGTGTTGATCACCAATCGCGTTAGTTGCGTGCCGGGGGCCCCGCCTTCGAATTGCACTTCGAAAGTGTCGCCATGAAGGTCGGCGCCAGAATCTTCTTCGATATAAACGACGCCTAGTCGCGTGGGATCCGCCGCCATCAATTGGCGCGGTTCCATCTGTTCGACTCCAAACCGCCGACGCGAGTCAGAGTCGCTCCGCCGCTCACCTCGCCTAGCGTCGCGTCGGTCTGCGAGCCGTAAAGCGCGTTGGCGATCGAGGTCGGACCGATCGGCGAGTTGGCTGTCGACTCGCGGGCTGGCGACTCGCGGGCTGTCGACTCGCGGGCTGCGCACGCCACGACCGCCGCGCGCGACGTGGCTTTGAACCGGATGGTCGGTCGGTGAAGGGCGTCGATTGAGAAGCCACCGCCAAACCACTTAGCGTTTCTCCTCGACCTGGGCGCGAACGCTCACCGGCTCAGGTGGCGCCGACGCCTCCAACGTCTCGACGGAAACCTCCTCCGCCATGGCCCAAACGCGGGCGGTGGTGTCGAAGGATCCGGCTGCCAACAGCCGATAACGCGGGCTGTAAGCCAGACTAGCCACGCTGCCCTGGGGCCCAGTCAATTGGCCGATTTCGACACGTTGCTTTAGATCCCAAATCCGCAAACGGTTATCAGCTCCGCCAGTCGCGAGTTGTTCACGTCCCAGGAATGCGATACTGAGGATCTTCCCCTTACCTACGGGCAGGTCGAAGCCTTCGTCGTCGGACTCGACACCGTGAATATGAACCACACGATCTTCGCCCGCAGTGACCACGTACTGCCCGTCGGGGGAAAAAGCGAGTCCACGTATTCGCTGACGATGGGCGCGGTAGTCGAATAAGTGCTCGCCCGTGGCCGCCCGCCAAACCCGAGTGGATCCATCCCGTCCGGCAGCCGCCAACCATCGGTCGTCCGGCGAATAGGCGACCACACGCATATCGTCGCTCGGACTGGGCAATTCCATCAGCAACGCCCGCTGAGCCGTGTCGTAAATCCGAACGCGGTTTTCAAATCCAACACCGGCGATACGGTCACCGCCCCGATTCCACGCGAGTTGCGTTACGACATGTCGCGCATCGGTGAACACATGGATGGGTTCGCCAGATGCCGTATCCCAAAATAGTACGCGGTGGTCCGCGCCTGCGGTCGCCAAAACATGTCCGCCAGGATGGTAGGCCACGGACAAAATCCAGTCCGCGTGTCCGCGAAGCATCGTCGCGGGACCTTCATCGGCAAGGTTCCACAAATAGACGTGATGGTCATCTCCGGCGGCCGCCAATCTTGGCTCGAGCGGATGGAAAGCGACCGTCGTCAGAACAGGTGGACGGTCGCGAACCGTGCGGGCAGGAGCCTGGAGCACGCGATGGGGCCGGTCGAAACGCGGCGTGGGCGCATCGCCACGCGATGAGCGGCCCACGGCCACTGTCGCCGCGACGCCCGCCAGTCCGGCGAATGCGCCACTCAACAGATTTCGACGCGTCATCCGCATGATTTGCCCGTTCGCTTCCGTTCGTGGCGTGTCAACGCTTCCATTCGTAGCCCGGTAGGCTTTGAATTCGCCGGGCCGAAGCCGTGCGAAACTCGGATGCCTACCAGCCGCCCTCGATAAAACCCTAGTCCTTATCGGAGGAATGGGGCCGCAAGCCGCAACGATTCGAAGACTAGCGGATCAGCCACAACCTGCTGGTGAAAGCCATGACGGTTGGGCAAAAGAAACGGCTCAAGAGGGAGCACGCTTTTCAAAGTCAGCCACCCTGATGGCCCATGAAAAAAAGGCGAGCCTCCATGGCCCGCCTTTCGCGAAGTAGTCCCTAGGGGATTCGAACCCCTGTTGCCGGACTGAGAACCCGGAGTCCTAGGCCTCTAGACGAAGGGACCGTCTATCGATGCGTCGTATTTTTGCGGCCGAATTCAGATTGTCAATCCCCTAGAGTCACTGGCCGCCGTTTTGATCGCGGACCATCTGATCGAAGGCCGGCCGCAAGTTTTTGTTAAGCTGTTGCCGCAACTGAGCCCTGACCGGGTCGGGAATGTTGCCCAAAAGCGGCAGCAAGCCTGTCAAAAACCACTCGGCGGCCGCGCGTTCGCCGCGGATTTCGGCGATGTTCGCTTGTCCGATGCGGCCGCTGGCGGCAAAAGCGGCGTCGCTCTGCGGGTTGGCGTTCGCCAACCGTTGATACACGGCAGACGCCGCCGCCAAATCGTTCCGCTTCAGATAGGCTTCGCCGAGCTGCTGTTGAGCCCGATGCACGTAATACGAGTTTCGTGGATCGGTATCCTCGGGAAAGTACAGTTCGACCGCGCGATAGGCATCAATCGTCCCTTCCTGCATGGCATGGAAAAACTGGTCGCGTGCCGTCGATTTGCGGACCACTTCACGCGGCGGCGCGGCCACGGGCGCGTCAAGCACCGAACGAGGGCGGGTCCACCAAGCTGCCGCCATCCCGGTCGGCAACGCCAGCGCCACGATCACCGTTGCCGTCAGCCACGGCGTTAATGAGAACCGACCAGAGCTCGTCGCCGAGTTCGCCATGACCGACGATAACCGCATCGTGACCGCTGATCGCGTCGGCGCGAAAGCGTCGATCGCGCCGCTTGCCAGCCCCAATACACCGGCCCCGTTCTCCCCCGCCAACTCGACTCCCGTCTCCCAAGTTTCTCCATCGTCATCCCAGGAGGCATCGTGGGTCTGATAGGCGACGGAGAGTCGGCGGAGGTCTCGGAGCAGTTCCACCGGCTGCTGGTAACGATCCTCGACCTTTTTCGCCAACAGCCGATGCACGACGCGGCAGAGTTCCGGCGGCAAATCGGGGCGGGACTCCAACAACGGCTTGGGATCGTTTCGCAAGTGCTGCACGGCGATCGCCAGCGCCGTGTCGCCTTCGAATGGCGGCCGGCCGACCAGCATGTGGTACGCCGTCGCTCCGAGCGAATACAGGTCGCTTCGCGGATCGACCGATCGGCCCTCAACCTGCTCTGGACTCATGTAAAGCGGGGTTCCGACAGCGATTCCAACCTGAGTTTGGCTCACGTTGGGAGCGAGCGATTGCACGCGGGCCAAGCCAAAGTCGGCCACCTTTACCTCGCCGGATTGCCCCAGCAGGATATTTTCAGGCTTTATATCGCGATGCACGATGCCTGCCTGCGCCGCTTTATGCAACGCGGACGCGACACGTCGCAGAACATGGAAACACTGTCGCGGCGTCATCGCCCCTTGGCGTTGGATCCACTGCCGTAGGTTTTGTCCCTTCACATATTCTTGCGCGATGAAGTGGATACCATCCCGCACGCCCACTTCGTAGATCTGCACGATGTTGTCGTGGACCAACGCCGCCGCAGCCTTCGCTTCATTCTGGAAGCGGCGAATGTAAGCCTGATCCTCCGCTAAGCGCCCTTGCAGCACCTTGAGAGCCACCCGCCGTCCCAAAGAACGCTGCTCGGCAACGTATACCTCGGCCATACCGCCCCGCCCCAACCGATGGCCGACGTGGTAATCGCCAAGCTCTACGCCGGAGAGGTCGCGGCCACCAACAAAGCCTTGCTCGGTACGCTCGGATTCGGCACCAGACTCAGGGTTTTCAGCCGGATTCTCCATCGGTTCGCTCGCCACGGCTCAGCCCCCGTTTTGTGGCGCGGCTGGCAGTGCGGGCGGCGCGATCGCGACCAGCACAGGTCGGGAAATCGACGGCGACGCGGCTACGAGCGAGTTCAGGCTGCCCGATCGAAATCCGGCCAAGTCGAGCGAAACGAATTTGAAGCCAGCCGCCATTAGCTCGCCCAACAAAGCCTCCCGAAGTGGATTGGCGACCAACCGCGGCAAATCCTCCACCGGAGCCTCCACCCGCGCGACGTCGCCGCGGTGATATCGCACTCGGACGATCGGAAAACCTTGGGTCCGCAAGAAACGCTCGCCACGGTCGATCATCGCCAATCGCTCAGGCGTCACCTCTTCGCCATAGGCCACGCGGCTTGACAAACAAGGGCTGGCTGGCTTGTCCCATACTGGGAGTCCCCAAAGGGCGGCCAACGCTCGGATATCGGCCTTTCCCAAACCGCACTCCGCCAGAGGGCTGCGAACCCGATGCTCGTCGGCCGCCCGTAGTCCCGGCCGATAGTCGCCCAGGTCCTCGATGTTGACGCCGTTGAGCAACACCGCGAAGCCGTTCGCCGGCGCCCACTGTTCCAAGAGCGAGTAGAGTTCCGTCTTGCAGTGGTAACAGCGATCGCCGGCATTGCGGACGTACGCTGGCCGTTCAAACTCCCGCGTCGCCAAAACAACATGGCGAATACCGATTCGTCGCGCCAGTTCCGAGGCCGCAGGCAACTCGCCTTCCGCTAAACTAGCGCTGATCCCGGTCACCGCGACCGCGCGTTCACCCAAAGCCAGGAACGCGGCTTGAGCCACGACAGCACTGTCCACGCCCCCAGAGTACGCCACGGCGCAACTGGGGAATTGCCGCAGGAAATCCAAGAGCGAGTCGCGTTTCGTTTCGAGATTCTCCGCCAACGGCGCCAGCGGGCTCTCGGCTAGCGGATTCATGCCGATCCTTCCCCTGAATTGCGAACTCCGGTTCGAGACGCGGCAAGTGTTCCCACCGTCCGCTGCGCATGAAAAAGCATCCCTCCACCGCAATGCCGTGGCGACGAGTTTATGGGAGCCCGCAGAGAAAGGTGGGAACCTAGGCTAGTGGGCTTGTGATCCAACGGTCGGAGGCCGCGAGCGGCCGGAGCGAAGGCTATACAGCGACACCAACCTCAATTCGGTCCCCTTGCGGACTCTTATCGGCTCCCCGGAAATCTGCGTCGGCAGCACGAACATGGCAGAGGAATGCCTATCGGATGCAAGCACCCGACCTCGGTAGAATAGCAACGCCCCTGCCCAGCCACAAGCCGCGAAAATCACTCGTTGGATTCGCGGATCATCGGCTCCATCACTTTTGTGTTCCGCTCCACGGCGATCACGATGGTCCTCTGCTCCACCCCGTCGCGACTGCTCGCGACCACGGGAATTACCTGCCGCTTATCGGGCATCGCCATCCGCACGGCGAACGAGCCGTCCGCACGCAGTTTCACCGGTTCGCCGGAAAGCGTCACGTGCGCATCGGGCTTCGTTTGGCCATGCACCACCATCTCCGCGTCGACATCGAACTGGAAGTCGCGTTTTCGCCGCAAAATCCGCTCGGCTCCCACGCCGAACCGCGAGGCCAAGGGAGGCCCGATCGGCCGCTGCAAGCGTTCTTCGAACGCTTCCTGCAACTCGTGGCTGTTCGTTTCCTCGCTGTATCCACCACTCTGGGCGAAAATCCGCTCATAGTTCTCTTCGACGTCCGACCAATTCTCATCCAGCGAATCAGCCGATCCCGGCCGCGGCGTCGACACGATGTTGCTGCGAGCGATCGCGAAAAACTTGCCGAGCGACGACAGGTAGCCGATCTCTACCCGAAACCCGCGAGGCGGATTTTGCACGTCGATGTACCAGTTATGGACTCCCCCGTGAATCGCGATTTCCCGCAACAATCGCTCGGCGGAACTTGTCATGCCCGCATTGTCGACTTCAAAAACCCGCAAGATGGGTCGAGCCGAATGCCACTGTTCAGCCATCGCCGCCTGAGCGCGTTGAACGCTTTGTCGAGTAATCTCCCAACTGGCGTGCAACCAATACGGATCGCGGACCAACAACACAACGCGATCGCGCACCGCTTCCGTTGGAGTCGAATCGCCTCCGAGAACCCGGATCAGCGGCTGGGAAAGATCGCGTTGCCGCTCCCGTTGTTCATTGGCATCCTGGATCTGCCGGGCGACGGCGTTACTACGGGGAGGCGATTTCGCGCCACCTCCATGCGGCTTCGCTGGACCCGCCTGCCGTTTTTCGGACGAACCCTTTTTTGTTGCCACCGCCTTTTCAGCGGTCACTTTCGGGGCCGATCCCTTCACGGATGACGCCCGGGCCGTTTCCGTGTGTGTTAAGGCCGCTTTGACCGTGCCCGTTCGAGCACCAGCCGGTTTGACGCGGTCCAAATCGCCGCTGTTTGAGGTGTCCCCATCCGCCCGATCCACGGTGACTTTCAACTTCGACGGTTTATCGGGCGTGGCTTTGACCGCCTGCCGTCCGACAGTGGATTTTGTCAGCCGCCCCTTCGCGGCCCCGGCTTTCGCTACTGCCTTGGACACCCCCTTCGAAGAACCATCGGCCCTTTTGGCACCGGCTTTTCCTTGCCCCCCCCGCCCCTGGGCGACCTTGCCCTGGGATACCTTGCCCTGAGCCACCGTATCGTGGAACGGCTTCCCCGGAGCCACCTTACCAGGCTTTGGCTTGCCCGGGGTCGGTTTGCCATGAATGGACTTCGCGATTGTTGCCTTCGCGATTGGTTTCACGGGCTTCGCACCGGTAGTCTTGCCGGATTTAGCGGGCCCGTTCACCAAACGGACCGCTGAAATCGCGGTCGCTCCAGAACGCTGTGCTGGGTTTTGTTTTTTCGAGGACATTCGCGGTGGAGGGCGATGGTCAATTCGCCCGAGGAAGTGGTAGGCTTGCGATCAAAACAACAATCAGGGGTCTCCAGAACCGTCACGACATTTAAGCAGCTATCACCAAGACCACCCCTGATGGCGTGATCCACCCAGCCGCCGATCTGTTGATTTGACAAGCGGTTCTCAGGCGGGCGGTTTCGCTGCGACACACTGTCCGCTGGTTCGTAGCGACAACCGGGTATTAACCGCGAGTCATAAAAAGAGGGTAGTTCAAGGTCTAACGAGAATCAACCTTTACGCACGCGTTCGTTTCCGACCATCCAACCTCGACGCCGTTGCCACCACCCCGGCTTCGTCACCCGCCACACCTGCCCCGGCCTACGTTTGCAACGCCCGAATCCACCCCTAACCACCTATCCACCAAAGGGTTACCGGACATTGTGAAAAAATACACGAAGGGGTTTGACCGGCTGCGCTCGCATGAGTAAATTGTGAACGTGGCGGAAAACTCGTCGTCAGTGATCGATGTACGCTCGGATGGAGCCTGGATTTTCCAGCGATTTTTTCGATGTCGCGAGGTCGGGACCATCGGTCACCTCAGGCAACGAACAACCCGTTCGGTGCGGTTTCCGTGGCGATGGAGTGGGCATCTCGGATCATGGCTGTCTCGATCGAGATGGTCTTACCCGGACTCGCCGGTTGGTGGTTGGACAACAAAATCGGTTGGAACGTTTTTACGGGTGCGGGCTTCATCCTAGGTTTGATCGGCGGCGTGACGCATCTTATTGTAATGACCCGCCCAACTCGTAAATTAACAGTGCAAGCTTCGCGTAGCGAATCGAAGACAGAAGCGGAAAGTAGGACGACGGAATCTGGAGTCAAAGCCCACGACTGAAGGTGCTAGCGGTCGAATGGGAGGTTGCCGGACGTGTGTCTTGTGATCGAGCAACTTGTCTTTGCGTTGCGTAGGTTGGTTGC
>JBJTOW010000041.1:0-4042 GCA_046074805.1 Planctomycetota bacterium
TTGGAAGAACGCCGCGACCCGCTGGCCTTGGTATAATTTCGGCCACGACTGGCAAGTAGCGACGACCGGTAAATAGCGATGACCGGTGAATGGCGATGACCGGTGAGTGGCGATGAGCAATCAGGCGGGAGCGAGCGATGGCGGCAACGCGCGTGGTATGGACCGATGTGGACACAGGATTATTCCTGGAATCGGCGAAGCTGGGACCGGCGGAAGTTGGCGGTAGCGCGGCCGGATACGAAATCACCAAACGGCGACTGCGCGGCGGTTTGTCGGATGGGGTCGATGTGGTCCGAGTGAATAACGGCGCGCTGACGGTCGACATCCTGCCAACTCGCGGCATGGGGTTGTGGAAAGCATGGCTGGGAGGCGTCGAGTACGGTTGGCGGTCGCCGGTTCGCGGGCCGGTTCATCCGTCCTACGTTCCGCTGATGGAGCCGGGTGGGCTGGGATGGCTCGATGGCTTCGATGAATAGCTCGTGCGTTGCGGGCTGGAAAGCAACGGCGCGCCCGAGTTCGAATCGGAGACTGGCCGGCTGAAGTATCCGCTGCATGGCCGGATCGCCAACAAACCCGCCCGGTCGGTGAGTGTCAGCGTGGACGGTGAAACGGGCGAAATCGCCGTGACGGGTGTCGTCGAGGAGACGCGATTCCATTTCCTCAAGCTGCGGTTGACCTCCACGGTTTCGACTCGGGTCGGCGAACCGGTATTGCGAATCCATGATGTGGTGGAGAACCTGTCGGAAAGTCCGGCGGAAGCGCAGTTGCTGTACCACGTGAACTTCGGCGAACCACTGCTTGATGCGGGCGCTCGATTTGTCGCGCCGGTGAAAACGGTGGTGCCACGGAACTCACACTCAGCCCAAGGACTCGCGACTTGGGATCGCTACGCGGCGCCGACGCCTGGGTACGCGGAGGAGGTGTTTTTCGTTGAATTGCTCACGGACGACCGGGGCCGAACCCGCTCGCTTCTTCGCAATGCGTCGGGCGATCGAGGTGCCAGTCTCCTGTACAACACGCGGCAGCTACCGTGTTATACGCTTTGGAAAAACACGGCCGCGTCCCGGGACGGTAGCGTGACCGGTCTGGAACCGGGCACCAATTACCCGAATCCGCGAAGCTTCGAGGGGCGGAAAGGGCGGGTCGCCAAGCTCGCCGCCGGCGCCTCCGCCACTTATGATGTGGCGTTGGAATTCCACGGATCGGCGGAATCGGTGCAAGCGGCCGAGCAAGCGATCGCCGCTATGCAGGGCGCCGTGACGCCCCAGGTGTTCCAAGAGCCGCTGGCGGATTGGTGTGCGTAGATCCTTGGGAGTCCGTCGATGGAACTCTGGGTCTGGTCGGTCATATTGCTGGTGTTGGGGCTCGCCGCAGTCGGCGCCGAGTTTTTTCTGCCGACGAATGGATTGTTGGGAGCCATCGCGACGCTGGCGATTTTCGGGTCGCTCATCTGCGCCTTTTGGGCGAGCCGCGTGACAGGCGTGGCAGTGACGTTGGTGGTCATCGTGGTTGTGCCGATGCTGTTCGCGTCGGCCGTGCGTTGGTGGCCCCACACGCCGATCGGCCAGATGGTCTTGAACACGCCGCCCGACAGTCCCGATGAGGTGCTTCCGGCGAACGATCCGCGGTACGAACTGCGGAGCATGGTTGGCATGACGGCCGTGGCGAAGACGAAGATGCTGCCGAGCGGCGTCGTGGAGGTCGACAGCCAAACGTACGACGCGGTCAGCGATGGGCTACCGGTTGAACCCGGTCAGACGGTGCGGATCGTGGGCGTTGACTTGAACCGGCTGGAAGTGCGGCCGGAACCAACCATTCTGGCCGGAGGCTCGCCGCCCGCCAACGGCGAGGATATCCTCAGGCGTCCGCTGGAGGCTTTGGGATTAGAGCCGCTAGATCATTCCGCTCCCACTGGAGGCACCCGCCATGCTTGACCTTCCGTTTTCGGATGTGCTGTTCCTGGCCCAGCAGCCCCAGGTCGGCCAAGCCGTGGTTTTCGCCATCCTTGGCGCGATCGCCCTGCTCTTTTTCTTTATCATTTTTTTAGCGGTATTCGCCAAGTACTTCCGGCTATGGATCCAGTCGGCGTTGACGGGCGCCAACATCTCCATTCTCGATTTGCTGGGTATGGCATTCCGCAAAGTCGACGAGCGGACCATCGTACGCGGCAAGATCATGTGCGTGACAGCAGGTCTGACCGACGACCGCGAACTGACGACGAAAGCGCTCGAGGCGCACTATCTGGCGCGGGGCAACGTGCCCCAGGTGATCCGCGCCCTTATCGCCGCCCGCAAAGCGAAAACGATCCGGCTCTCGTTCCGCGAGGCGACGGCGATCGATCTGGCCGGCCGCGATGTGCTCGAAGCGGTGCAAACGAGTGTCTATCCGAAGGTCATCGATTGTCCCGCGCGGGGCGGTCCGCAGGCTAAGCTCTCGGCGGTCGCGAAAAACGGCATCGAATTGAAGGTGACGGCCCGAGTGACGGTGCGAGCTAATCTGCAGCAGTTGATCGGTGGCGCCACCGAAGAGACGATTGTCGCTCGAGTGGGCGAAGGGATCGTCAGCGCGATCGGTTCGGCGGAAAGCCACAAAGCGGTGCTCGAAAATCCGGATTTGATTTCGAAAACCGTGCTCGCCCGCCGCCTCGATTCGCAAACCGCTTTCGAAATCGTTTCGATTGATATCGCGAGCATTGATGTCGGTCAAAATATTGGTGCCAAGCTGGATGCGGACCAAGCCGAGGCTGACACTCGAGTGGCCAGGGCTCGCGCCGAAGGGCGGCGCGCCATGGCCGTCGCCGCCGAACAAGAGATGACAGCGAAGATCGAGGAAAGCCGCGCCCAGCTTGTCGAGGCCGAGGCCGATATTCCTCGAGCGATGGCCGAAGCGTTTCGCTCCGGGCAACTCGGCATCTTCGATTACTACAAACTGCGCAATGTTCAAGCTGATACCGACATGCGTAAGGCGATCGCTGGTTCAAGCAATACTCCGGCCGCGAAAAATTAGCGTTCGGGCCACTCCACAACGGACAAAGTTTGTATGGCTGGCGACGATCTTGGCGAGTTACTCGGCAAATTCCTAGAATCGCTGATCAATCCACAAGTGCCGGCTGGAAAGAATCCTCCGCCGGCTCCCGGTCAAGCGGGTCCGAGGCAGCCGGGTCCGAGGCAGCCGCAGTCGAAGCAGCCGCAGTCGAGGCAGCCGCAGTCGGCGCCAAGAGGTTTTGAGCCACGTGGGACTGGTTCTTCGATGCCTGGCGGCCGATTTCCCGAGCGTCAACCGTCGCGTGCGGCGGGCGGTCGGCCGACAGGGCCCGTACCCGTCAGTAGGGGCCCGAGTCCAACGGAGTCATTGGTGGAGGTCGAGCCAGTGACGGGCGACGATGTAGCGGAGCACGTCGATCAGTATTTGGATCCGCGGCGTGTCACATCGCGAGCCGATCATTTTGCGGAGGGTGTCGCGTTAGCCGACGACCATTTGGAGGCGCATCAACGCGAGCTGTTTGGTAAAGGACCGCAGGGTGGACTTGCCTCAAGGCGTCTCGGCACCGCCACTGCGGCTCCCCCGACAACTTCGAGCCAACCGACCCAATGCATCGCTCAGGATGTGGCGGCCTTGTTACGCTCGCCGCAAAACCTGCGTGCCGCCTTCGTGCTAGGGGAAATTCTCCGCCGGCCGGATTGGTAAAGAAGTGGGCTCGACGCGGCCTCCTTTGGAGTGCGGCGCCCGCAGGCGCCGCTTTCCCCCTCTCATCGTATCTAGCGACGCGACTTTCCCAGGGCATACTATGCCAAATTATAAATGGCAAAAGCGGCGCCTTCGGCCGCCGCACTCGAAAACGACAACAAACACAGCGGAATAAACGTAAGCGACGCCGCGGTTTTTGGAGTACGGCGCCGTCAGGCGCCGCTTTCCCCCCCTCATCGTATCTAGCGATGCAACTTTCCCAGGGCATACTATGTCAATTTACAAATGGCAAATGCGGCGCCCGGGGGCGCCGCACTCCAAATCGACTACAAACACAGCGGAATAAACGTAAGCG
>JBJTOW010000042.1:0-4676 GCA_046074805.1 Planctomycetota bacterium
TCCTCGTGGTCGGCTCCGTTTTCCTCTTCTTCCACATGATGATGGGGAAAGTCATTCGCCCCAGCCGGCCGCAGGCGGAGAAACTGACGATCTACGAGTGCGGCGAACCGACCGTCGGCTCGGCGTGGATTCAGTTCGACCTTCGCTATTACGTCGTCGCCCTCTTGTTCGTGGTGTTCGATGTCGAAGTCGCGTTCTTCTTCCCGTGGGCTACCGTGTACGGCAAGGCGATGAACCTGGCCGACCCGAAGTTCGCGGCCGTGGCCACCCCCGCCGATGGTAAGACCGCTTTGACCACCGACGCTCGAGACCTATACCGCGAACTTGGCGTGGCGAATCCCCAGCTGTCCACCGTCGTCCCCCCGGCGCTGAAAGGACGGATCGCCAGCGACCTGGGCGAGCTCAACCGATCACGGGAAATTGTTCGCCAAGGAGCCCGCCAGCTGGCCGGTTTCACTCTCATCGACATCGCGGTCTTTTTTGGCATTTTAATGGTCGGCTTCGCCTATGTTTGGCGACGCGGTGATTTGGATTGGGTACGGGCGGTTAGCCAGCAGCGAGCCGCCGATCGCGGCGCCCGCGAGACCGGTAACCGCCGCGAATCGGCGTCGGTATTGTCGGCCTAGCTTTGGGTCGAGTTGGATCGTTGAGCACACGGGAGTCTTCGCATGAGCGGCCAGGATTTGCCGACTCGGCTCAAGCAAAAGTTCGGCGCGAAAATCACCGGCAGCAATCTGCAGGCGCTCGATCCGTGGATCGAAGTGTCGCCGGAAGGGCTGGTTGATGTCTGCCGGTTCCTTCGCGACGACGCAGCATTGCAGATGAATTTTCTCAACTGCATCACGGTCGTCGACTATTTCGAAAAAGATCCGAAAAAGGCCGCCAAGGCGGAATTCGCTCCGCACCTGGAAGTGCTGTACCATCTGTCGAGCATCACGAAGAAGCACACGCTGGTGCTCAAGGTCATGCTCCCCAGGTGGAAGGGCGATGTCCCCGGCCAACTGCCTGAACTTCCGACCGTCAACGAAATCTGGCGCACCGCCGACTGGCACGAACGCGAGGTTTACGATCTGTCGGGCGTGCTGTTCACCCATCATCCCGACATGCGGCGGATCCTGTGCCCGGAAGACTGGGAAGGCCACCCGCTGCGGAAAGACTACGAAATGCCGCTCGATTATCACGGTATTCGGGGACGGTAACACTCGAGGCTGACCCGCCGAGTGGCTTCAAACAAGAACGACAGCGAGCGAAAACGCACGACGAGCGGTTCGCACGATTGGACGAGGAACGAGGGCGATGAGCACTTACTTGGAAGATCCGCGGATTGTCGAGTTCGATGTGCGAACGGACGAAATGCTGGTCAACATGGGCCCGCAGCACCCGAGCACGCACGGGGTGTTGCGGCTCGTGCTGCGCACCGATGGCGAGATCGTCTCGGATGTGCAACCGCATCTCGGCTATTTGCATCGCTGCGCCGAGAAGATTGGCGAAAACCTGACGCCGCGGCAGTGGATTCCGTACACCGACCGGATGGATTATCTGGCCGGAATGAACATGAATCTCGGCTGGTCGCTTTGCGTGGAAAAGTTGATGAAATACGAGCTGCCCGAGAAGGCGCGGCATCTACGGGTACTGATCGCCGAATTGGGACGAATCGCTAGCCACCTTGTGGGCATGGGCGCGTACGGGCTCGATCTGGGCTCGTTCAGCCCGTTCCTTTACGCGTTCCGCGAACGCGAAAAGATTTTGGATCTGTTCGAGGAGGTTTGCGGCGCGCGGCTTACCTACTCTTATATCACCCCCGGTGGCGTGACGGCCGATTTGCCCAAGGGCTGGCTGCGGAAGTGCGAAGAGTTCTTGGAACAGTTCGAGCCTGTGATCGCTGAATATCACGCGTTGTTGACTACAAACGCGATCTTCGTGAAGCGGACGGCGAACATTGGTGTCATGTCGGCGGACATGGCGATCAATTACGGCTGCACGGGGCCGGTGCTGCGGGGAAGCGGCGTCGACTACGACCTGCGTCGCGACGGCGAGGCCCGCTACACGAGCCTTTACGATGGCTATGCGTTCGAAGTGATCGTACAAAAGAATGGCCACTATCCGAAGGATCACGATTATCCGGCGGTGCCCGGCGACGCCGTGTTAGGGGACTGCTGGCATCGGTTCTATGTCCGGATGTTGGAGGTCGTCCAGTCGATCGACATCATTCGGCAGTCGATCGACCGTTACAGCCGCGCCACGGGTGATTGGGGGACGCCGATCAAGCTGACCACGAAGTTGCCCAAAGGCGAGGCGTATTTGGAAACCGAGGCCCCCCGAGGCCAGATGGGCTTCTTGCTCGTAAGCGACGGGTCGGCGATACCATGGCGTGTGCGGGCTCGCAGCAGTTGCTTCTGCAACCTATCGGTGACCGAGGAACTCTGCCGAGGCTGCCTGATCGCCGACGTTCCCGCGATTGTCGGTTCGCTCGACATCGTCATGGGCGAAATCGATCGCTAACGATGGCCGGCGGCGAATCAGGACGTGGCGGGCATGGCGGGCCACGGGTGGAATGAGTTGCGTTCGATGTATGTCGAGCAGAGGCACTAGGGACTGCGAGACGTGACGCACATGCCCAATGACTGATTGTGGTAGCCGATGATGTTGGTGGGTAGTTCCCGAAGTATGAAGAGCGACAGCGGCCGAGTGGCGGAATGGCAGACGCACAGGACTTAAAATCCTGAGGTGGGTTACCACCGTGCGGGTTCGAGTCCCGCCTCGGCTACTCAACCGAAACGGCCTGTTTTCCCGAGGAAACAGGCCGTTTCTTTGCGCCTTCCCCGTGGATTCCCGCGACTTTCCGCGCTCGCCGAGTCCCGCGTATTGGTGGCAATTCGCGGCAATCTGCGGCGAACTCGACCGTAGAGCGGCGAAGTCGACGGCACCAGGGAAGGCACCAAAAGTCCTGTGTCTCGGCACCACTGTCGGCACCTCGAAGATGCGGCGGCAGGCTGTTTTTGCGTCGTCGAAATTGATCTAAACTCGGGTCCACGTTTTTCGTTGGTTGCAGTAATGGCGAGCCTAGACAAACTCCCGAACATGCGAACAGAGTTACCCGTCGATTACACAGACGAATCGATCGACCGTACTCTTTCTGCACTCGACCGCGATGGTTTCGCCGTTGTGCCGGGCGCTTTGTCGGCCGCAGACGTCGCGGAAGTCGTGTCCGCCGCCGATAACCTTTCCCCATTCGCTTCCGACGAGGTCCGCGGCGGCTATCGTGACCTGTTCAACGTGATGCCAGTCGTCCAAGAGCTGGCAACTCATCCAGCACTTCGCAAATGGCCTGAGGCCGTCTTGGGACCGGGAGCTTTCGCTGTACGTGCCATACTCTTTGACAAAACGCCAGCGGCGAACTGGAAGGTGCCTTGGCACCAGGATCTGACCATCGCCGTCCGCCGACGTCTCGACGTACCTGGCTTCGGGCCGTGGTCCATGAAGGAAGGCATCCAACACGTCCAGCCCCCCGTTGAGGTTTTGGAAGCCATGTTGACGGTTCGACTGCATCTCGATTCCTGCAGTCCCGACAACGGGCCGATCCGGATGCTTCCCGGCAGTCACCGTAACGGCAAACTAACGCCGTTCGATATTGACGCGTGGAAGTCTCGAGTCGCGTCAATCGAACTGCCATGCCCGGCTGGCGGGCTCGTGCTCATGCGTCCTTTGATCGTGCACGCCTCCTCTCCAGCAACACATCCCAGCCATCGTCGCGTCATCCACCTGGAATACGCTGCCAGGGATTTGCCCAACGGACTCGACTGGTACGAACGTCGTGGTTCATCCGGTTCCGACGCTGCCCAGCATTAGAGTCCCCACCACCTGAGAAACGCCGGTTGTGGCCGCAGCGAAGGCCCCCTTTTCGACTAGCTCCGCAACACTGAAGGCATCGCAAAGATGGCAAGCCCACGCAGCAACTCGACGGGAAAACACCACAAGAGCTCTAAGGAATCCCAAGATGTCGATTCGGCAGGCAGGTCAACAGTCTCTGTTGGGCCGAAGTTATCGGGAACCGCAGCACCCATCATGTTTCCGAAGTCTGTATCGGAGCTAGAGTCGGATTGCAAGGCACTCTTTCTTCAACTCAGTCAGTTACAGTGCCAGATTCGAACGAAGCTCGCGACCTACGCTGACGACAAGAATCTCAAGGGCAACGAGCTTGTCGGTTGGCTCGGGGAGATTTATGCAAAACTGATCCTCGGAGGCCAACTCGTCGACGACAGCGAAGAGTACGACGTCATCGTCGGCGACATGCGAGTTTCCGTCAAAGCGAGAAAGGGGTCAAAGAAGGGATGGCATCGTTCGAGCGCAATTCCCCGAATTGAAGGCGAAGGATGTCCGACACACCTGTTGTTCGTGCATCTGAAGGACGATTACTCGCTCGATCGAATCTGGCTCTTCGAATGGAATACTCTCGTTCGCGCCGGCAGATTCACGTCTCATAAGGTCCGTGGCACGCATCGTTCATACGTATTCCATATTGACGAACGCAAGGACGAGGAGTTCGTTGTGTTTGGAAAATAAGGTGGCTCGCGAGATCAATCGATCAACAACGCTTGTGGGTGCGTTCCGAGTTCTTCTACGCTGAGACACGGTTCCCAGTGGCCAGGGCCTTAAAGGGCACTGCTGTTGGGTTT
>JBJTOW010000043.1:0-7471 GCA_046074805.1 Planctomycetota bacterium
CCTAGGAGACCGTGCGAGTCTCGATCTCTACGCCTAGAGCTATGGCAAATTTGAGTTTCCGGGATACGGCCGATTTCCCAGCCCTTCGCTACGCTTACCGCGCAACGCAAAGAGGGGCATGGCAAAAAAAACGGTCCGCAATCGCTGAGGATTGCGAACCGTTGGGTGAGCGTGACATGGTTTTCACCACGCCATGTTCTGGCGAAACTAGAGCTTCGGGATAGGCCGCTTCGCTGGGGCGGCTTTCTTCAGCATCTTCGCTTTATCGTTCGCCGCTGCCGGAACGACGTTGTTCGCCGCCGGCGCACCTTCGCGCGCCGGTGGGGAGAGGTCAGTGAATTCTTCCTTCCACTTCCAGCCCAACTTGTCCTTCAATTCGCGTTGAGCGAGCATCGCCCAGGGCGTACCCGGGTGATCGCTCACAACGCGATCTAAGTACATTTTGGCTCGTGCAGCCATCTTTTCGAGTTGGCTGCCGACGCTGATCTCGTCGGCCGGTTCAAGCACCCAAGTGTTGTTCTTTTCTTCCTTGAACTTGAGACCGCGTTTCGCCTGGGCCAACATCGCGTTGTACGACTCGGTCCGAACTTTGACGGCTAGGAGACGTCCCATGGCCAGATCATAGCCAGCTTGCCAACGCAGCGAATTCTCTTTTTCACGATCTGCTTCACCGAGCTTCAGAATTTGGTAGAGCGACTCGATTTTGGGCTCGATCTTCGCGGCGTCCTTCTGAGCTTCCGTGAGGGCGATCACCAGCGCCGGCTCGCTCGTCTTCACAAAACGCATCGTGGGGGATTCCATAGGAGTGATCCACGATCGCTGAGACGCTTGAATCAGCGAGGCTCGGGCCTTGTTCGAATTCACTCGGCGAGCGTATTCCTCTTGCGACACGTAGTCAGGTCGGTACTTCCGCATGACTTCCGGATCGAAGAAGTGTTCGATGTGAGCTGCGAACGTGTCGATCTCACCTTTCTTCACCGCGCGAGTCACGTTTCGGTTCGGATGGACCGCAAAGTAGATCCCGCCAGTTTCGTAGCACAGGCGCGTTAAGGCGTAAGGGCCGAAGCCGGAGTCGATCGGGTTCTCGTCTTCTTTAGCGCCGGAGAAGTCCAGTTTCAGACGTTCCGGAAGGAAGGATTCGGGACCCTGTTCGACCTCGCCCCATTGCGGAGTCTGATCGAATTTCGGGTCAGGATCGACCCACTTAACGAGCGTTTCCTTCCGCCCGAATGGCGCTGGGACGCCGATTACATAAACCGGCATTTCGTAGCGGCGGCAGATTTTTACGGTCTTTTCGAGTCCATCTTGATCCGAGCCCGCCTCGTCGGTGAAAGCGATGAACATGACGTTCCGGTCGGGTTCCGATTCGCCTTCTTCTGGAATGCGATAGTACTTGAACTTTTCCGCACACAGGTACACGGCGGAGAAGACGCGCTCGACACCGGAGTTGTCGTCCGGCAACTCCGTGATCAGCTTCTTGATTTCGGCGATGTTATCGGTGGGCTCCTTCGTTCGGAGATCGACTTTGTCGCCAAAGGTCACAACCGAGGTCAGAAGCGGCTTGTCCTTGTGTCGCTTGAACGACTCATTGCCAGCCGCCTCGAGCACGCCGAGTTCCTCGTAGATCCGATCAAGCCGATCGACGATCGACTGACGCTGTTTCCGGAGGCTCGCCGTTTGGTCAAAAATCCAGACCACGAGCGTTTTGCGTTCCTCGAGCGAACGCAGGATTTCCATGGTGATGCGATCAACGGCCCCAGTCGCACCGGTTTCGCCGCTACCCATAGCGCCCTTAACCGCCAGGTTGGCGTTGTGGGTGAGTCCCACAGGGTTCTCGAAAATCACGTTGACCGCGAGATTGCTGAATTCCGTCGTCGGGGTGACTTCCGAAGGTACGGGAATCTCAGAGAAGACCTCGGAGACAGTCGGAGCTTGCGACAAAGCGACTTCTTCGCCGTTCTCGCTGTTGGCTCCAACTTTGTCGTGCGGTAGTTCGCTGAACACAACCTCCTTGGGAAGGTCCAGTTCATCGATCATCTCATCCTCTTGGACTTGAGGGGTCGAGATGACCAGCGAGACTTGCTTCTTTGCCTGGAAGATAGGCACGAAAGCTAGGCCGAGCATGAGGCCGACATGTACCAGAAAACTGACGAAGAACGCTGGCGAATCGCCGTCAAACGGGGTTTCCTCCTCGCCCGTCTGCTCCTGCCACCACCGACGAAGACTTTCGACCATGGCTTCGACACGCCTCCCGTACTGAGGAATCACATCCCTAGGAAATCGCCGTCTCGCTTAAAACCACCACGCTTTACCACCACAATTTACGCGATGGAACATCTCGCCGCAGAGTTCGAGATAGCCGTCATCAAACCTTCGGTCGTCAAAATCGTCCCGAAAGCTGCGGCTATTGTGCGCATTTTCCCAACAGTTTGCAAGTTAAACGAGCGACTACCGCGAATGTACTCACTTTTTTCCCAAAAATGGGGCACGGTTCAGCCACGGTCGGTTGTTCCCAGCGTGGAAATTGCCGGCTGCCCGGAAGTCGTGAGATGCGAGAATGCGGAGAGTTGCCAACCGGAGGTTTCGTTCGTTCCCTGTTGGTGCTTCCGCAGCCGTATTGGGCAACGGGAATCGCCACGGAAGGCGATTCGTTGACGCGGTTTCCGGCCAAGCGTACGATATTGGCAATAACAGGTATCGAGCGTTAGCCGGTGTCATTTCTGTGGTCTACGGCCACCCAGCGTTGTCGCGAATTATCAAGGCAAGCCTACCTTGGCGGGGCGAATTGGTAGGCGTCAGGAGAGTTTAAGCCATGGCGAGCGGACGAACGGCAGAAGAATGGTTCCACGGGCGACGGCGGTTCGCGGCTGGCTTTGCCGCCGGTGCGGCTTACGTGGCATCTGGGCTGGCTCCGACGTCGTTATTTGGGCCCGCTCCGCTGGCCGCGCAAGAGCAGGTCGAGATCCCCGCGCCTGAGTCGGTAACTTTCGACACAACCAAAGACGGCGTGGTGGTGAAGGGGACGTTTTACGGAGGTACCAATAAAGACGAAACGGTGCCAGTTCTGATGGTGCATGATTTCGGCAAGCACAACCGCGGGGAATTCCATCGGTTGGCATCGGGACTGCAAAAGGCGGCCGGTCACGCAGTGCTCAGCATCGACTTGCGTGGGCACGGCGAAAGCACGCTCCGTAAGAAACTGGACGGCACGGAGGAAACCCTTTCACCGGACAAGCTGAAGCCTACCGATTTCGCGGCGATGATCGCGGCGGATCTGGAAGTCGCGAAACGCTTCCTCATGTCGAAGCACCATGCGAAGGAACTGAACATCGACCGATTGGTCGTGATCGGCGCTGGACAACTGGGATCCGTGGTCGCGCTCAATTGGACATACCAGGACTGGAGCTGGAAGCAGACGCCGTTCCTGCGACAAGGGCAGGATGTCAAGGCGCTGGTGATGCTCAGCCCAGCAAGCGGCTTCAAATCGCTCAAGACGGCTCCCGCTTTCACACACCCGTTCATCACTTCAGGGCTGTCCGTGTTACTCGTCGGCGGCAGTGGAGAGTCCGAGTACAAGCAACTGTACAACCGATTCAGTGGCAAGGGGCGATACAAACCCGACGACGAGAAGCCCGAAGAGCGGGCAAAACGTCAGGACTTGTTCATGTACCCGATCGACACCGAACTACGCGGTGCCGCGTTGCTCAGTCCAGAACTGCCAGTGAACAATTACATCTTGCAGTTTATCAACCTGCGGATCGTGCAGCGGGCCGAAGACTTCCCGTGGAAATCCCGCGAGAAAAAGGTCGGGTAGGCTATAGGTACGACTTCCCCGCTTGTCTCTCGACCGGCGGAGTCAGGCAGAAGCCGACGTAAAGTCACGTCGGGACCTTCGTTCGAAAACTGCTCGGCTCCCTACCGGATCACCATCAATTGCTCAGTAGCCGGGTCGTACTGGTAACGTTGACCGGCCGGTAGCATCGGTAGTCGAATCGAGTTTTCGGCAATCACCCGCTGCATAAACTCGTCGTGGGAGGCGGGCGGTTGGCCGTTAGTGGCCTTAAAAAGCTGCATGGCTTGCGGAATCTGAATCTCGAAGACCACTCGTTCGCGAGCAGCGAATAGGGTTTTGGCTGGCGTAACAAGCACGCCTTTCTCGTTGTCTAAACTGCGTCCCTTGGCTCCAACGCCGGCCTGGGCAGGCACGGCGACTCCCGGCGGTAAAGCATTCTCGCTTCCAGGAGTTGTCGGTGGGGTCCCGTTGCCGAAAGGCGGGGCGGGCGTGGACCCTGCGGGCCCAAGCACGGGCGGTGTCGGAACAGAACCTGGCACGAAAACCGTCGGCGGCGTCATTGACGGTGTGGCAGATGGGGCGGCAGATGGGGCGGTTGTGTTGGCCCCTGAATTTGTGGACGGAGTATTTTGGACGGGCCTGGAGCAACCGGTCGCGGCAATGAGGCTGGCCGAAAGCACGAGCACGGCCACAGGCATGACACCAGTTCCAACAAGTTGGAGCGATGAGAGACAGGCGAGCTCGAGGTACCGTAACCCGATAAGCGAGCGGTGGTGCGGATGGTTCATCAGAGCCTCAAGAATCGCTTGGAAAAGAGGGGAGCAGGGTTATTCGGGTAGTCGTAGCTGCCAAGACTGAAGAGTTTCGAGGGCGGGTACGCGTGTCATATCGTACTGAAGTGGCGTGAGGGTCACAAAACCTTTGGCGAGAGCTGATAGATCGGTTTCGTGTTCAGCGGCGCGGGGTGGTGGGTCGTTGGTCGCCCAGTAGTAGGTGCGGCCCCTGGGATCCTTGCGTTTGATGAAATGTTCGCCGTACCGTTGCACACCCATGGGGACGACAGCGAGTCCCTGTGGTTCAGTCATCGCTTTCGTGGGAAAGTTGAGATTGAAAAGTTCCGGCTGCGGTCCTTTGCGCTCGAGGATTTGAGCGATGACGCCACGAGCATGGCGGGCGCAGCGGTCGAAGGCGGCATGCTCATTGAATTCCAGCGAGACGGCGATGCTGGTGATGCCGAAGAACGCGCCCTCGATCGCGGCGGCGACGGTGCCTGAGTAGAGGACGTTGATGCCCGCGTTCAAGCCGCCATTGATGCCGCTGACGACCAAGTCCGGCCGCCGCTCACAGAACTCGAAAACGCCGATTTTCACGCAATCGGCCGGGCTACCTTCGACGGCCCAGCCACGGCGGCGATCGCCGTCGAAAACTTCCTTGCAAACAAGCGGTCGAAGGAAGGTGATCGAGTGCCCGACGCCGCTTTGTTCGGTGGCCGGGGCCACGACGACGACATCACCTAGTTGCCGCAGTTCCGCCTCGAGGGCGGCGAGTCCTGGAGCGTAGATTCCGTCGTCGTTCGTGAGCAGGATAAGCACGTCAGAACCTCCCATTTCCGCCCGATGATAGCGGCGTGTGGGGCAGGGCGGGGAGTGGGCTACTGGGCACCGCGGCGCGCTGCCGGGTATAATCGCGAGCTTTTCCGGTCCGTCACGGGGACGAGAGGAGCGTAGATTCATGACCAGCACCGACCGCACGGCGGGCCACGCATCGGTGTCGGCCGCCGACGAGCGGATTCTCATTCTCGATTTTGGCTCCCAGTACGCTCAACTGATCGCTCGACGGGTCCGCGAGCAAAACGTGTACTGCGAGATTGTCCGCCATGACATCGCGTTGGAGGCTATCCGTCGCCGCCAACCAGCTGGCATTATTCTCTCCGGCGGTCCCTCGAGTGTTTACGTGCCGAACGCGCCGCGGTGCGATCCGGGGCTTTTCCGCCTTGGCGTTCCGGTGCTCGGCATCTGCTACGGCATGCAACTGGCTTGCGAGACGCTGGGTGGCCGCGTGGAAAGCGCGCCAGCTCGCGAATACGGCCGGGCGCGGTGCGTTATCGATTCCGACGCCGACCTGTTCGCGGGGCTGCCGGGACATTTGGATGTATGGATGAGCCATGGCGATCAGGTCGCGCGGGTCTCGGAAGACTTCGTGCCGCTGGCCCACACGGCGACCTGCCCGATAACGGCCGTACGGCATCGTTCGCTGCCCGTGTTTGGGTTGCAGTTCCATCCAGAAGTGACACACACGCCGCTTGGCAGCACGATCCTGCACAATTTTCTCATGACGATCTGCGGTTGCCGGGGACGCTGGCGGCTAGGTGATTTCGCCCGCGAAACGATCGTGCGAATGCGGGAGCGGATCGGCAACGGCCGCGTGATTTGTGGCCTCTCCGGCGGAGTGGACTCGGCAGTGACCGCCGCGTTGCTCTACCAGGCGATCGGTCCACGGCTGTCTTGCATCTTGGTTGACAACGGTCTGCTGCGAAAGGATGAGGAGGCGGCGGTTCTGGCCGAGTTCACGCACCACTTCAAGGCGGACCTGCATGTCGCGCGGGCGGAGGAGCGTTTTTTGACCGCCTTGGCGGGCGTCACCGATCCCCAAGAAAAACGCCGACGGATCGGCCATGCGTTTATCGACTGCTTCAAGGAGGAAGCCAAGAAGATCCAAGGCGTCGAGTTCCTGGCGCAAGGAACGCTCTATCCGGACGTGATCGAGAGCGGGGCGGCACCGGACGGCCCCGCGGCGACGATCAAGTTGCATCACAACGTGGGCGGTTTGCCGGCTGAGTTGGGGTTTGAGTTGGTCGAGCCGCTGAGGGATTTGTTCAAGGACGAAGTGCGGCGATTAGGGCTGGAATTGGGGCTGTCCGAGGATCTTGTCTGGCGGCATCCGTTCCCTGGGCCGGGATTGGCTGTTCGCTGCCTGGGTGAGATCACAAAGCCGCGGCTGGAGATCCTGCGGGCAGCCGACGAAATCGTTGTCTCCGAAATCAAGGCCGCCGGTCTGTACCGACAAACATCGCAGGCGTTCGTCGTGTTGCTGCCTGTGCGGTCGGTCGGCGTGATGGGCGATGCCCGCACGTATGACGAAGCGGTCGCCGTCCGCTGCGTGAACACCGATGATTTCATGACGGCCGATTGGTCGCGGTTGCCGTATGACCTCTTGGCACGTGTTTCCACCCGCATTATCAACGAAGTGAAAGGCGTGAACCGCGTTTGCTACGACATTAGTTCGAAGCCGCCCGCCACGATTGAATGGGAGTGACATGGGACAGCAGTACATTTTCACGATGGAGCGGCTGCTGAAAAAGCATGTCACGAGCAAAACGTCTTCGTCACCGTGCGCCACCATGAGGTGCCCTGGATCGGCTTTGACAAGCGCTGCGAGGCACAGTCCCTCGGCCACAACTGCTGGCAGGTCGTGCTGCACTTCGGCTTCAAGAACGAGCCCAACGTGCCCGAGGCTTTGGCGCATCTCAAGACCCACGGCGTCCAGCTCGAAGAGATGGAGACCAGCTACTTCCTCAGCCGCGACATCGTCATCCCCACCATCGGGGCCGGCATGTCGCTCTGGCGTGAAAAGCTCTTTGCCAGCATGCACCGCAACGCGGCGGCTGCGGCGGACTTC
>JBJTOW010000044.1:0-6882 GCA_046074805.1 Planctomycetota bacterium
CGACGCAAACGTTTTTGGAGTGCGGGGCCGAAGGCACCGCTTTTCCCACGGACGCCACGTCATTAACGCTAACGACCACTGAGCAGAACGACCACTGAGCGAAACGACCTGCAAGCGAAACGACCAACGAGCGAAACGACCAACGAGCAGAACGACCTGGAGCGCGTAATCCCACGTCAACCTTAACTCGTCGGCGGAGTTAAAGCGGCGCCCGAGGCGCCGCACTCCAAAAAGCGTGCCCGACGCAAACGTTTTTGGAGTGCGGGGCCGAAGGCACCGCTTTCCCCACGGACGCCACGTCATTAACGCCGACGACCACTGAGCAGAACGACCACTGAGCAGAACGATCACTGAGCGAAACTACCAACGAGCGAAACGACCTGGAACACGTAATCCCACGTCAACCTTAACTCGTCGGCGGAGTTAAAGCGGCGCCCGGGGCGCCGCACTCCAAAGATGTCGCCGTCGTAGGCGTGACGTTCGCGGCTCTTGGCAGCGTTCCTACCGGAAATCACGCGACTTCGGTTTAAGCGGCGCGGTCTTCGCCAACGTGGCGGAGAGGTCCTCGATGCGGTTCGCCACGACATGGGTTACCGCCTGATGCCGCTCGAGCTTTCCCTGGACGATCCACGCCGGACTGCGCCGCGCCACCGAATAAAACAGATCCCATATCGATTGGCGAACCACAATATTGGCGATGCCCGTCTCATCTTCCAGCGTGACGAACGTGATGCCTTTGGCGGTCGACGGCCGTTGCCGCAAAAGCACTAAACCAGCCACCCGGACATACGAGTTCGGCGTGCTGTTCGCCAAGTCGCTCGCCATTCGCGCACCGGCTCCGCGTAGATGCTCGCGGAAAAACGACAGCGGATGGGCCTTGAGCGAAAAACCGGCGGCGCGGTAATCCGCGAAAACCTGCTCAACGAGTGGCAACGGCGGCAGTTCTGGCGCCTCCTCGTCGTCCTCGCAGTCGGCGAATAACGGACGACGGATGCCCGCCCGCTCCTGCCCCAGCGATTTCCAAAGCGCCGCTCGACGATCTAATTCAAGCGACTGGAATACGTCGGCGTCCGATAGTTTCGCCAGCAGTGGCGGACCGATGCCGGACCGTTGAGCCACATCGTCAAACGACTTAAATCGGCCCGCTCTCCGGGCTACGACTAAGCGTTCGATCTCCTTACGCGGCAAACCGCCGATCAGGCGAAAACCAAGCCTGATGGCTGGCTTCTCCACCGACGCGTCGCCATCGGTTTCTAGCACACAGTCCCACTCGCTGGCGTTGACATCCACCGGACGGACCCGCACGCCATGCTCGCGAGCGTCCCGAACCAACTGGGCCGGATTGTAAAACCCCATCGGCTGGCTATTGAGCAACGCGGCCACGAACGCGGCCGGATAGTGCCGTTTCAGCCACGCCGATACATATACCAACAACGCGAAGCTGGCAGCGTGCGATTCCGGGAAACCGTATTCGCCGAACCCACGGATTTGTTGGAATACCTGTTCGGCGAACAGCTGGCTGAGTCCCCGGGCCTGCATGCCAGCGAGCAATTTCCGGCGGAACTGATCGATCACCCCGGGCCGACGCCACGCTCCCATCGCGCGTCGCAATTGATCGGCTTCGCCCGGCGTGAACCCCGCGGCAACCACCGCCAGCCGCATCGCCTGCTCTTGGAACAGGGGCACCCCGAGCGTCTTGTCGAGCACCGCGCGGATTTCGTCGTTGGGATAAGACGGCGTCTCTTCGCCGTTTCGCCGCCTCAGATAAGGATGCACCATCTGGCCCTGGATCGGACCAGGCCGCACGATGGCCACCTCGATCACCAAGTCGTAAAAACAGCGGGGACGCAGCCGCGGCAACATGCTCATCTGCGCCCGGCTCTCGATTTGGAAAACCCCCATCGTGTCGGCTTGGCAGATCATGTTGTAAACCCGCGGATCCTCGGCCGGAATGTTGGCCAGCGTCAATCGGCGCCCGACATGTTGTTCGATCAACGCGAAACATTTACGGATCGCGGTCAACATTCCCAGGCATAAACAATCGACTTTGAGAATGCCCAATTCGTCCAAATCGTTTTTATCCCATTGCAAAATGGTGCGGCCTTCCATCGCCGCGTTTTCGATCGGCGCGAGCTCGCATAGCGGCCCTCGGGTGATGACCATGCCTCCCACATGCTGGGATAGGTGCCGTGGGAACCCGATGATCTGATCCACGGATTCGATCAACCGCGCCCCCAAGGGCGAATCTGGCGCGATCCCCACCTGCTCGCAGCGTTCCGCCAACCGCTCCTCCCGCCGATACCCTTCGACCTGCTTGGCTAGAGCGTCCACGCGATCCAGCGACATGCCGAGCGCTTTGCCCACGTCCCGGACCGCGCTGCGAGCGCAATAGGTGATGACGACGGCCGCTAGCCCCGCGCGTTCCCGACCGTACTTCGCGTACAGGTACTGCAGAACCTCCTCGCGCCGCTCGTGTTCAAAATCCACATCGATATCCGGCGCCTCGTTCCGCTCTTTGCTGATGAACCGCTCAAACAACACATCGGAGCGTTCGGGATCGACCGAGGTGATCTCTAGGCAAAAACAGACCGCCGAGTTGGCGGCGGATCCGCGTCCTTGGCACAAAATGCCACGGGAACGCGCGAACCGCACCAAGTCCCACACAGTGAGGAAATAGGCCTCGTAGCGCAGTTCGCCAATAATCTCCAGTTCATGCTCGACCAACCGCCACACCCGCTCCGGCGCGCCGCTCGGATAACGCCGCGCCGCCCCCTGCTCCACCAACTCCCGCAGATAGCTGGCTGGCGAGTGTCCCGCCGGAGTCAACTCTTCGGGGTACTCGTATCGCAATTCGTCGAGTCGAAAGGGACAGCGATCGGCGATCTCGGCGGTCCGTTCCAACAATCCGGGCGCCGAACCGAAAACCGCCCGCAACTCGGCCAGCGACCGGAGGTGCCGTTGCGCGTTGGCGTACAACCGAGATTGCGCCCCAGCGACCGTGGTGCCCAGGCGGATCGCGGCCAGAATGTCGGCCAGTGGCAACCGAGTGGGCGAGTGGTAATGAATGTCGCCAGCGGCGGCCAACTGTAAGTCGAACCGCCGCGCCCAACGCTGCCATGTTTCCAAACGCCTAGCATCGTCCGGCCCACGAAAAAGCTCGGCCAACAAATACCCTCGGTCCCCGAAAAGCTCGCGGAAACGCCCCAACGCCGCGCGCAGCCGCCCACGTCCTGCCGCCACGAAGCGGTCACGGCCCAGACGGGCATCATCATGGCCCAGACGGGCGGCGCCACGGCATTCGGCGAACCAACGAAGCGCGGCGGGCAACGGAAGACCCGCGATCAGCCCTTGGGCGTGTTCGGCAACGTCATGCCAATCAAGCCAGCATTCGCCTTTAGGAGCCCGGCGGCGGCCAACCGTCAACAACCGCGACAATCTTCCATAGGCCGGACGATCGCTCGCCCACACCACCACCGGTGGCGAATCGCGCAAGTGAAGCTCAGCGCCAATAATCAGCGGCAGACCGCGATCCTTCGCCGCGCCATGCGCGCGGACCACTCCGGCGAGCGTGTTGCGATCGGTGACGGCGAGCGCCGCGTAGCCAGCGTCCGCCGCGCGCGCCACAAGCTCGTCCGCGTGCGAAGCGCCTTCCAGGAATGAAAAATTGGTTTTGCAATGCAATTCAGCGTAGCGCATACACAACTCGTGGTTTCACAACGCGAACGTCTTCGCTCGAACCGTTAAGTGAACAAACCGTGCAGGAACCAGGTGCTGGCGGCTAAGTCGCGGAAAATCCAATAGCGAGCGCCCGTCTCCGTTACCACTCGGTAGTAATCGCGTCTTGCCGCCTCGCCGCTCCACCATCCCGTTTCCATCCGCTCCGGGCCCTCGCAGGCCTGAATCCGCAACCCGCGTCCCTGCCAAACCACTGTCGCCCCGACCAGTGCCGCTCCAGCAGATATCGCTCCAGCAGACGTTGCACCAGTAGATGACGTGTGGGACGGGGGAGCGAGCACACGGATCGGCTGGGGAGGCTGGAAGAGTTCGAGCGGGCGGAGGTTGACCGCGTGGCGGGCGAGGCCCTCGCCAACATCGCCAGCCCGTGGCGCGGCGCGCCAATCGTCGTGCCATTCCCGAGTCTTGGCGCCACGTCGATCGTTGGTGGGTGAACCGGAACGGGAACGCCTGGACCGGGATGCGGGAGGTCGAGCGGGTCGCGAGCCTGGCACGGCATCCGGCAAGTCGGGAACTCCCACCGCCGACTGATAGCGGAACGCGCGTTCCGGCAACGCGGAGTCCACAAGCCGGGGACGGCAGACAGCGGCGGGGCCCAGTCGGCTGCCGAGCCGTTCGAGCAGCGGGCCAGCCGCGTCGTCATCCGGATGATCGCGGCTTACGAAGAGCTCGCGTTGCCGCTCAGCGAGCGGCGCGGCGGCGGTAACCCGTAAACCGACGCGGCCCACCGGCCCAGGCCATTCGATTCGTTCCATCTGCATGCGCATCAGTCCGAACCAGTGATGCGGGCAGGCCGACGGCCGGAACAGCCCGATTTTCAACTCGATCGGCCGCCCCGCGGCGCAATCCAACCGACCATGGAGCGTCAAAGCGCCAACGCCCGCTGGCCGTAGTTGTTCGGCAAGTTGTCCCAGGGATTCCTCCACTAGCCGTTCAATCCCCAGTCGCTCCCCGGCAGGCTCTTCAAGGCAACGATCGAGCGCGAATGGAGGCGGCGCGTGATGAGGGCGGATCCATTCCGTCTGATCGCCCAGTGCTTGGTCAAGCCGCAGCGCGAGCGACGATCCGAATCGCGCGGCCCAACCAGCGCGGGGCAACATCCAGAGCTGCTCGATCCGCTCCATGCCCAACTGCCGCAATGATTCGACGGTGGCCGACGGGAGACGCAGGGCGGCGATCGGACGGGCGGCCAGCGCCGCTCGCGATTCGCCTGGCGGGATCACCGGCCAGTCTGGGCCAGTACAGGCCCAGGCGGCTCCAATCGAATCAGCCACCGCTCCATGCCCAGAATAGCCCCAAGACTGCAATGCCGCCCGCAACTCGGCCGTCAATGCCGCCTCGCCGCCAAACAGCCGCCCGATCCCTGTGATATCAAGGAGCAAATGAGCGGGCTGCGGAGCGTCGCGAACGCCAGCCACCCCCAGTCCCGTGACATCGCCACTGCCCGTCCGAACTCGCGACGCGCGTGCCCCAGCCGCTCCAGAAGCCGCACTTGAGATCGTCTCCCAGCCCACAAGTGGACTGAACCGCTCGCACCGCTCCGCCAATTTCCCCAACGCCGCCAGATCGGACCGAGGGTCATGTTGCTCGACCACCATCTCCGGCTCCACCACCACCGGTCCCCGATTGACAAACGCTTGGATAGTGGACGCTTGGCTGGAAGACGCTTGGCTGGAAGACACCTGGCTGGAGGGCACCTGGCTGGAAGACGAGCCGATCCCGGCAGACACACGAGTTCCAGGGCCAAGCACGGACCCGCCGGCGGATTGACCGACGAGCGCAGTTGGTAGCCGAGTAGTGTGACTCGCTGTGGAATCTGCTCCACCGAGATCTGCTCCACCGGTAACGGCTATCCCAGAAACGGCTATCCCAGAAACGGCCACTCTATGAGCCGTGTCTCCGAGCGCTGTAGACCCGAGGTTCGTGTTGACGACGGGGCTTGCTTTTCGAGGATTCCAACGTTTGCGGAGAGCGAGCGCTTCGGGGAGGGGCATGCCGGGCCGAGCGCCGCATTCCCAGGCCGCACGCGAACATGCGACCACGCGGTCGCCACGGCGCGCGTCGCGTTGCCAGAGCACCACCCAGAGCGTTTCCGCAGTTGGCTCGTGCGATCCACCATCCCGAGCGACTCCTGTTCGTGGATCGCTAGCGGGTGGCGCACCCATGCGAGGCTCGCTCGCGCGCAGATCGCTCGCGCGCGGCAAGTGGCCAGCGGCAAGATCGTCGCGAACGGCCGCCGCGCGTCGCGCGTTCCGCCACCGTTGCAAAGGCCAATGCGGCAATTTCAAGCAGACCACTCGCCTCATGAGAGCGCTCCGTTGTCGCTTTACCCACTTCTTTCGCCGCTTATCCGGTCTCTCGAATTCGATGCGAGTTCCCCAATGCGGGCGACTTGCGTAGGGCCGTAACATGCGAGGCACCACTCGCCTTGAAGCTGGCCTTGAAGCTGGCCTTGACACTCGCCTTGACACTCGCCTTGACGCTCATCTTGACGCCCATCTCCCCATTCTCCATCTCGACGGCCTGTTCAATTTCCCGCAATTGGCCCGTTCGTTCGTTCCATGCCAACGCCACCGTGCGCCCCGTCACGCCACCTCGACAGCGGACCAACGTCGCTTGCAAATGGCGTTCGGCGCCGCCACGAGCGTCGGGAAGGGGACCGGAAACGGCGCCGGGAAGAGGGCTGGCAAGGGAATCGGGAAGGGAGTTGGAAAGGGTGCTATCCGCGCGACGACACGGGGGCACCCGAGGACGCACCCACCACTGGGCGTCGGCCCATGTGGGTTGTCCCAGAAGCCTTGCGGGTCGGCGCAACAACCCCAACGTGCCTCCCTCCTCGGCTGCCAGCTTCAGCCGCCGGAAGTCGACAGATCCAATCCATTCAAACGCGCCCCAGACGGCCGCCACGGCGGGACAACGCAGCGCCTGGTCCGCCGCCCAAATCTCATCCTCGGCCCGCTCGGGACGCACCACCACTACGCGATCGAGCGAAAATCCCCAGGCGGCCAGCAGTGGCGGGTAGAACCGCCGAGCTCGATCCAAGACCACCAACAGTCCACCACCATGGCAAGCCTGGCGCGCGGCCGCCAAAGCCAACGAACCAGCCCCGCCTCCCCCATCCGCCTCCAACCACTCAACCACCGCCCC
>JBJTOW010000045.1:0-3830 GCA_046074805.1 Planctomycetota bacterium
CACCGACTCGGAAGCCCGTGTCGTCGAAACATGGGTCCGGGGAAAACGGTTCGAAATGAAGCGTCCGCCAGTCGTCGATATCGCCGGCGCCTGGAAAACAACGCTCGCCAACCCACCACCTAAAGCGGCCGACTCCCGTGAATTCACGCTCGAACTACGCCGCAAAAACGATGAGTTTTCCGGCGATATCGTGCTGCGGGACGCGCCTAAAGCGGCTGAAAAGAAACAGGCGGACGCCGATAAGGAAGTCGTCAAAAAGGATAGCCCCAAAACGTCTGAAGACGGCTCGCCGAAGGAGGGCAGCGGCAAGAAAGCGGGGGACAAAACGCCTGCCGAAAAGCAGGAAACTGGAAAGAAAACATCCGATCAAAGTCCCGCCGACAAGAAAACGGGCGTCAAAAAGCCAGACGTCAAAAAGCCATCCATTAAAAAGCCGGATATCAAGAATCCGGACGTTAAGAATCCGGACGTTAAGAAGCCAGACGTCAAGAAGCCGGATGTTAAGAATCCGGACGTTAAGAATCCAGACGTCAAGAATCCGGATATCAAGAATCCAGACGTCAAGAATCCGGACGTTAAGAAGCCGGATGTAAAAAATCCAGACGAAAAAAAGCCGGATGTCAAAAAGCCGGATATTAAGAAGCCGGATGTTAAAAAGCCCACAGCGAAACAGCCGGGTGAACTCAAGAAAGACGAAGGCCAAGAGAAAATTGGCGAGAAAAAGGAAGCTGACAAGCAACCCGAGCCGACACGGATCGCACTGCAGCAGTTGGCACTCCGCGACTCGCGACTGGCCGCTTTGTTCGACGCCGCCAAGTGGGGTTTCGAGGGCAAAGCGCAGCTGACCGCCATCGTGATGCGAAACGAAGCCGACGCCACGGCCGCCGACGGCGCTAGCAAGGCTCCAGCGCGAATCGCCGGTGAAATCGTCTGGCCGGATGGCTCGACGAGCCGCCTGTCAGGGACTTTGCCGACCGACGCCGAGTCCGCTTCATCCAAGCCGTCGCCGTCGGCTGATGCTAAAGAGACCGACGCGGAAAAAGAAAAACAAACGGAAAAACAGCCGGAAAAACAGCCGGAAAAACAAACGGACAAAGAAAACAATAAAGAAAAGGAAAAAGACAAGGTCGCGAAGGCATCGTACCCGATCGTCTACCCGCTTGGGGCGTTCGGTCGGGAAAAGCAGCCCGAGCGGCCCGCGGCGGTGCTCTTTAAGAACGCGACCATTTGGACATGTGGGCCGGCTGGCGTGCTCCACGACGCTTCCCTGCTGGTCCGCGACGGACGGATCGAGGCCATTGGAGCGGCGGTGGCGGCACCGCCAGGGGCCGTGGTGATCGATTGCCGCGGGCGCCATCTCTCCCCCGGCTTGATCGACTGCCACTCGCACATGGCGACCGACGGCGGGATCAACGAGTCCACGCAGTCGGTGACGGCCGAAGTGCGGATCGGCGACTTCATCGACGCCACGGATGTGAACATCTACCGGCAGCTTGCCGGCGGCGTGACGTCATCGCACATCTTGCACGGGTCGGCGAACACGATCGGCGGCCAATGCCAAGCGATCAAACTTCGATGGGGCGCGTTGCCCGAATCGCTTAAGTTCGCCGAGGCCCCGCCGACGATCAAATTCGCGTTGGGCGAAAATGTTAAACAGAGCAACTGGGAACGCAACTCGGGCCGCTACCCGCAATCGCGGATGGGCGTCGACGAAGTCATGCGCGATTCGTTCCAGGCCGCTCGGCATTATCAAGCCGACTGGGCCCGGTGGAAGGCGTCGCCGCAAGGCCCGGCGCCCCGTCGCGATCTGGAACTCGACGCTTTGGTCGAGGTCATGGAGCAGAAACGATGGGTCCATTGCCACAGCTATCGGCAGGATGAAATCCTGGCGTTGTTGCGGACCCTGGAGGGCTTCGAGGTCCGGGTGCAAACGCTTCAGCACATCCTGGAAGGCTATAAAGTGGCCGACGTGATGCGGAAGCACGGCGCTATGGGATCGTCGTTCGCCGATTGGTGGGCTTACAAATTCGAGGTGATCGACGCCATTCCGCACAATGGGGCGTTGATGCATAACGCCGGCGTTGTCGTGTCGTTCAATTCGGACGATCGCGAGTTGGCTCGACATCTTAACCACGAAGCGGCTAAAGCGGTGAAGTACGGTGGCGTGGCGCCGATCGAGGCTTTGAAATTCGTGACGCTCAATCCGGCGAAGCAACTGCGGGTCGAGCATTTGCTTGGAACGCTGGAAGCAGGCAAGCATGCCGATATGGTGGTTTGGTCGGGCGATCCGCTCTCGGTCATGTCCCGCTGCGAGCAGACCTGGGTGGACGGCCGGAAATATTTCGACCGCGAAGAGGACCAGGGCATGCGGAAACGGGCCGCTTCGATCCGCGCGACGCTGGTCCAAAAAATCCTAGCGTCCGGCGAAACGATGCGCGAGCCGGGCGAATCGTATGTGCTGGAACGCGACTTATGGCCGCGGTTCGACGAATTTTGCAACGCCAGCGGAAAATCGGAGCGTTAGCGCCGCCCGTGCCGCGAATTCTCCTCCGCAGTATTTCTATCCATCCACGAAAGCTTCGCTTTTATGATTCATAACTCGACTTGTCCGGCCCGCAGCCATGGCCCCAGCCGCGACGGTGGCTTAAAAGCCCGGCCGCTAACTTATGGCTTGGGGCTATTGGCTAATACGACATCGTCGCTTGGCCTTTTATTGATGGGACTAAGCCTGCTGCTGGCGTCGATCGCCAGCAATGCCTGGGCGAACCCAGAGGTGCCCGGAGCGCCTCAGGCCGGGCCGATCGCCCTGGTCGGCGGAACTGTCCACCCGGTAAGCGCCCCGGCTTTGGAAAGCGGCACCGTGGTGTTCGATCAAGGAAAGATCACCGCGATTGGCAAGGAAGTGCCGTTGCCCAAAGGCTGCCGCGTTGTCGATGTTCGCGGCAAACATATTTATCCGGCGCTGATCGACGCGTTGAACAACGTGGGACTCATTGAAATCAATTCGATCCGCGCGACGAAAGACGACGCGGAAACAGGCGAAATCAACCCCAACGTACGGGCGCAAGTCGCCGTGAATCCCGACAGCGAATTGATTCCGACCACTCGAAGCAACGGCGTGCTGCTCACGTTGAGCGCCCCGAGTGGTGGCGTGATCTCGGGGCGGTCGGCCCTGATTCAACTCGATGGCTGGACATGGGAAGACATGACGTTGCGGTCCGAAGTGGCGCTGCACATCCATTGGCCAACCATGAGTCCGGTGGGGGATCTGTTTTTCACGGCTCCGGGCAAAGAGCAAACCGACGCCCGCGATAAGGCTTTGGAACAATTACGCACCGCGTTCGACCAGGCTTCCGCCTATGCGAAGGCGCGAAAGGCGGCGCCGGAACGCCATCCGATCGACCGCCGCTGGGAATCGATGATCCCGGTGCTCGAAGGCCGCTTGCCCGTCATGGTGCACGCCGATGAATCGCAACAAATCCAGGCCGCTGTCGCCTTCTGTCAACGATTCGGCCTGAAATTGATCCTGCACGGCGGATATGACGCGCCGCGATGCGCGGAACTGCTTAAACAGCACAATATTCCTGTGGTGCTCGCGGGAACGTATCGCCTGCCTCTTCGACGGTCGGACGATTACGACGCGCCTTACACCGTCCCGGAACGCCTGCGTCAGGCCGGAGTGAAATACTGCATCGCGTCCGCGAAAGGCCACGGGGCTTCCAACGCCCGCAATCTGCCGTATCAAGCGGCCAACGCGGTTGCCTTTGGACTCCCCGTCGACGCGGCGCTTCGAGCAATCACTCAATACCCAGCGGAGATTTTGGGCGTGG
>JBJTOW010000046.1:0-5127 GCA_046074805.1 Planctomycetota bacterium
CGACAAGGCGGTGAAGGACGCGACCGCCGCGAAGGATGCCGCGACCAAGGCCGCTACTGACGCGACAGCCGCGTCGAAGCAAGCCGAACAGGCCAAAACCACGGCGGTCGCCGCCGCCAAGCAAGCCGCCGATGCGGCCAAACAGGCGGCCGACAAACTGGTGGCGGCCAAAGACGCAGCTGGCAAAAACGCCGGCGACGCGAAACTCGCCGAGGCCGCGGCCGCTGCTCAAAAGGCAGCCGATGAAACGGCTGCCGCCGCGAAGAAGGCGGACGAAGCTGTCGCCGCCGCCGACAAAACGCTGGCCGAAGCGCAGGCCAAAGCCAAGGACGCGGACGCCGCCAAGACGAAATCGGAACAGTCCCTGAAGGAAGCCCAGGACAAATTGACCCAGGCCAACCAGAAGAAGACCGAAGCCGACAAGCGGGTCACCGACCTCAAAGCGGCCAACACGCCCAAGGATGTCAACCTGCCAATCATCTCCACGCCGATCAAACTGCGGGTCGTCGCCTCGCCGCTCAAGGTGGCCGTCGACACGCCGCAAGTCGCTGTGAAACAAGGCGAGAAGGCTACGGTTAGCTTCAAGCTGGAACGGCTGTTCGGATTCGCGGACGCCGCCGAGTTCGCCGTTGAGGCGCCGGCCGGAGTCGCTGGACTCGCCGCCCCCAAGGTTAACGTGCCGAATGGCCAAGGCGAAGCTAAGCTTGAAGTGACGGTTGATAAAAACGCGACCGTCGGCGAGCATGCCTTCACGGTCCGCGTTAAGGCGAAGTTCAACAATGTCAACGTCGAGACCACGGAGAAGGTGGTCGTGAAGGTCGACAAGGCGTCCTAGCCCAACGCCTGTCGCCAATCCTCCCACTAAGCATTTTCCAAAGGTAACAAACATGCGTTTTTCGATCCGTTTCCTGCGGCGGTTCGCCGCTAAGCTGGCCTGGGCCGGACTTGTCATGTCCGCTCCGCTCGTCGTCGAGTCCGACGCCGCCGCCCAGGAAAAGCTCCAGCCCATCACGATCGCCACGGTAAAGCACGACGGCCCCGTGGACTTTGAAAAGGAAGTTTTGCCGATCTTGCGTCGCAGCTGCTTGGCTTGCCACAACGCCACCGAGAAAGAAAGCGACCTCATCCTCGAAACGCCCCAGACCATCCTCAAGGGCGGTAGCGAGGGACCGGCCGTCGTTCCGGGCAAACCCAACGACAGTTTGCTGCTTCAGCTTTCGGCGCATCAGAAAGATCCCGTCATGCCTCCCAAGGGCAATGACGTGAAGGCCCGCAACATGACATCCGAAGAACTCGGACTGATCAAGTTGTGGATCGAACAAGGTGCCAAGGGCCAGGTGCTCGGCTCGTCCTCGCCAATCAGTTGGCAGTCGCTGCCGCCGGGGGTCAATCCGATCTTCGCGGTCGCTGTCTCCAACGATGGCCAGTTCGCCGCCGCTGGCCGCGCGAACCAGATCTTCCTGTACCACGTTCCCAGCAAGCGGGAGCTCGGCCGACTTACCGACCCTAATTTGCTCAAATCGGGCGTTTATAAGAACCCCGGCGTCGCCCACCTCGACTTGGTGCAGTCACTGAAGTTCAATCCGGCCGGCGACTTGCTCGCCTCGGGCGGGTATCGCGAAGTCAAGCTGTGGCAACGCGGCCCGAACGCAAAAGTCTCCGAGTTCGCGGGACTGGAAGGCAATCCCCGCTCGCTCGCCGTAAGCGGCGACGGCAAGCTCGCCGCGATCGGCGACGAAACGGGCAAGATTAAGCTATACGACGTCGCCAGCGGCCAGCTCGGCAAGACTCTGGCCGGCCACACAGGCCCTGTCACCGGCTTGAAGTTCACCGCCGACAACTCGCAACTCGTCTCCGGCTCGCACGACAAGTCGGTGCGGGTTTGGAAGGTCGCCGACGGCGCCCAAGCGGGCCAAGTGGAAGTCGCTGCTCCGATCCACGCTTTAGCCTTGGTCGCGGAAGGTAAGCAGATCGCGACGGGCGGCGCCGACAACATCATTCGCCTATGGGACTTTGCCGCTGTCACAGCGGCGGAGAAACCGGCCGAGCCTCTCAAGCCGGTGAAGGAGATTCCCGGACATGGTGGACCGGTGAATGCGCTCGCCACGCTAACGCCCGCCGGCGCGGAACTCGTTTCCGGCAGCCAGGACGGAACGATTCGCGTTTGGGGCGTTGCCCAGGGTAACGCAATCCGTCAGATGAGCCACGGCGGTCCCGTCGAAGCGATCGCTATCCGCGCCGATGGTCAACGCATCGCCTCGGTCAGCGCTAACAATTCCGCCAAGCTATGGAACGCCACGAATGGTCAACAGACGTTCGAACTCAAGGGCGACTTCCGCGCTAAGTTGAAGGTCGACGAAGCGACCCGCGGCGTCGCGCTGGCGAAACGCAACATCGACTCGGCGAAGAAAGATCTCGACGAAGCGACCAAACGCAAGACGGCCGAAGAAGACAACCAGAAGAAGTCGGGCGAAGCGCTCACCAAGGCCGAAGGCGAGTTTAAGACGAAGGACGAAGCGGCCAAGAAGCCGGTCGCCGACAAGGAGGAAGCCGACAAGGCGTTGGCCGCCGCCACGGAGGCGAAGACCAAGACCGAAGCGGTGAAGAAGACGGCGGACGAGGAAGCTCCGAAGGCCGCCGAGGCGTTCACCAAGGCGAAGACCGAGTTCGACAACGCGACGAAAGCCGCGACCGACGCCGTCAACGCCGCGAAGGCGGCCGCAGACAAGCTCGCCAAGGCCCAAGAAGCGGCCAAGAAAGACGCCAACAACCAAGGGCTCGCCGACGCCGCCAAAGCGGCCGAGAAGGAGTCGCAGGAAGCGGAAGCGAAAAGCAAAACGGCCGGCGAGCTCAAGACGAACCTCGAAAAGGCTTTCCAAACCGCCGAGGCCACAAAGAAGACGGCGGACGAGAATAAGAAAAAGGCGGACGAGGAATTCAATAAGGCCAATACGGCGTTCACGCAAGCCGATCAGAAGGTCAAGCAACTGATGCCGGTCGCCCAAAAGGCGGTCGACGAGAAGAACGCCGCCGACCGCACGCTTAAGGCGGCGCAGCGAGCTGTCGAGCGGGCCAAGGAATCGGTCACAAAGGCCACGGAAGCCATTCCCGGCTTCGACGCCGTCGTGAAGCAAATGGAAGAGTTGGCGAAACAGTCCGAAGCGAAGTTGGAGGCCGAGAAAAAGTCGGCGACGGACAGCGAAAAGCCGCTCCGAAGCGTGGCGTTCTCGCCCGACGGATTGACGCTTGCCACGGGCGGCGACGATCAGATGGTCCACACCTGGGACGTGGAAACGGGTGCTCCGATAGACCGCCTCCAAGGCCAAGGGGCCAATCCCACGGTTTTGGCCTATCTGAACGACTCCCGCTTGCTCTCGGGCGCAGCGAACAAGACGGCGGTGGTCTACTCTACCGCCATCGAATGGACGCTGGCTCGCACGATCGGCAATCCGGACATGGGCGATCAGTTCCTGGACCGGGTAACGGCGCTTGATTTCAGCGCGGATGGAAAAACGCTGGCGACGGGCGGCGGCGAGCCGTCCCGAAGCGGCGAGATCAAGTTCTGGGATGTCGCGTCAGGCGCTTTGAAGTCGGCTCTCAAAGATCCGCACAGCGATACGGTGTTCGGTCTCGAGTTCTCGCCGGACGGCAAGCAGATCGCCAGCTGCGGCGCCGATCGATTCGTCAAGATCCACACCATCGCGGACGGCAAATTCGTGCGGTCATTTGAAGGCCACACGCATCACGTGCTAGGGGTGTCGTGGCGAGCTGACGGCCGGATTTTGGCGAGCTGCGGTGCCGACATGGCGATCAAGGTGTGGGATGTCCGCACGGGCGATCAGCAACGGACGATCCAGGGCTTCGGCAAGGAAGTGACGTCGATTCGCTTCGTGGCGGACACGGACAACGTGGTCGCCTCTTCGGGCGATAAGACGGTGCAGCTGAAGAACTCGGCGAACGGCGGTAACACAGCGAGCTTCAGTGGCGCGACGGATTACATGTATGCCGCCGCTCCAACGGGCGATGGCAAGCTGATTGTCGGCGGCGGCCAGGACAGCACCGTGCGAGTCTGGAACGCCAATGGACAGCCGTTCGCGACCTTCGAAGCTCCGAAGGCTCAGTAACTTCTGAGGTGCGAGTCACCTCGTCGCCGGAGCTTCCTCGTAACTGGCGAGGACAGCTCCGGAAAACAGCATGACGTTCGCGGATTGCGGGAGCCGAAAGGCTCCCGCGATTGTTTTTTGCGGATGCCGCGAATTCCGGGCTGGGTGGATCGAGTCAACACGTCACTGAGCGACCCAGAAAAGGTGGACCCAGAAAAGGTGTCAGGAACCGTTTTCTTGATTTTCAGTGAGAGGTTTTTGTCTTGCCGGCATGGGAAGAGCCAAACTCGCAGCGGCGGCGGGCCTGATTTACCAAGGGATGAACTGCGGCCATATCCGCATGACCATCTTCGAGAAAGATGGCGACTGCGAAGCTTTCAAAAGCATTCTCGAACAAGCCGTCGAGCGTTGTAGAACCGAAATTCTGGCTTGGCCCCTAGTGCCCAACCACTGGCATCTTGTAGTCGAGCCGCACGAGGGCGGCGTATTGTCGCAGTCGGTTGATTAGCTGACGCTGGCGCATACCCAGCGATGGCACAACGGAAGTCCCTCTCAGAATCGCCTCTTGTCTGTTTGGCAAGTGAGACGCTCGGCCAATTGATTGCAGCACGTCAACGCACACCAAACTAAAGGCGAACCGCCCTACGTGCGCAGAAGTGTGACGAGTGGCTGCCACTTTGGCGGCGAGCACTGGTCAAACCAGATACTCCAGCTTCAAAGCACTGGCCGCCTCGCAGGACGCCCAAAAAAGAAAATCGGTTCCTGACACCTTTTCTTCGCACTGAAACCTTTTCTTCGCACGCTCCGGAGGCGTTCACGCACGACGCGCTATCGAGGGCCAGCGCATTTCCCTCGTACGACGGACTTCCTAGTCCGTCGCGGCGTTGTGAGCGATTCACGGGAGCCAGAGCCTCCCGCCACCGTGGCGGGAGCGTCCCGCTCCCGAAGCGCAAGTGGGGGCCCGCAATCACAACCCAAAGCGCCAGCGAGGGACGCAATCACAACCCGACGCGTAATTTGTCGA